>NZ_JBOHGB010000031.1:0-57125 GCF_050699935.1 Actinophytocola sp. | reverse complement strand
CTGGGCGAGTTGCTCGGCATCGGCCAGCCGGACCTCGGCGAGAACTTCTTCGACCTCGGCGGCGACTCGCTGCTGGCGATCAAGGCCATGAGCAGGCTCAGCGAGCGCTACCGCGTGTCGCTGACGATCAGGGACATGTTCGCCACGGCGTCGATCGCCGACCTGGCGGCCAGGATCGAGTCCCAACTGGACACGACGACGTGACGCACCGATCGCGTCACCCGAGACCTTGGAGCGAGGAGCCATGGCAGACGACCAGAACAGGTGGATCCGCCGATTCCGGTCGGCGCCGGACGCGCGCACGCAGCTGGTGTGTCTGCCCCACGCGGGCGGCGCGGCGAGCTACTACCGACCGATGGCACTGCGCCTGTGGCCGGACGTCGAGGTGCTGGCCGTGCAGTACCCGGGCCGGCAGAACCGCGCCAACGAGCCGTGCGTGGAGAACTTCGCCGACCTGACCGACCAGGTGGTGGCAGCGGTGCGGCCCGAGTTGGACCGTCCGGTCGCGTTGTTCGGGCACAGCATGGGGACGCTGCTGGCGTTCGAGGTGGCGAAGCGGCTCGAGGCGGACGGGGTGGTACCGGTGGTGCTGTTCGCGTCCGGCCGCCGCGCGCCGGGGAGGCCGCAACCCGAGCCCGACCACCGCGCCAGCGACGACGACCTGGTGGCCGAGATCGCGGAGCTGAACGGCACGGAGGACCGGCTGCTGGAGAACGAGGACATGCGCCCGTTGTTCCTGCTCGCCCTGCGCGCCGACTACCGCGCGATCGAGACCTACCACCACGACCCGAAGAGCATGGTCGCCTGCCCGGTGGTCGCCCTGACCGGCGACTCCGACAACCGCGTCTCGATCGACGACGCCGCGTCGTGGGCCACCCAGACCACAGGATCGTTCGACCTGCACGTCTTCCCCGGCGACCACTTCTACCTCAACCACCAGCTCGCCCCGCTGACCGACGTGCTGGTCCAGCAGCTTGGCGCGCTGCGGGGGGATAGCGTGACGTCCAACATCGGGACCGCGGCTGGTGGGCCTGGCGTGTGGCCGCCGTTGACGGCGAGTCGTTCGCCGGTGACGAACCGCCCGCCGGGTGAGGCGAGGTAGGCGGCCGCGGCGGCCACGTCCTGCGGGGCACCGGTCCTGCCGAGCGGGCGGCGGCGTAGGACTCGATCGCCGAGGCGGGTGCGTGGTGGTGCGAGGTCGACCGCCTCGGAGCCAACGAAGATGATCGGCGGTCAGGTACCGCATCGCCTCGAACGCGACCAGTGAGCCGATCAATGCGGCCGCCGGCCCGCGCGATTGACGCGGGGAATCGCCGCGCTGAGCCGTTGCGCCACTTCCTGCCGCCGGGTCAAGGCGGTCGGCGCGCGGTCGATCCCGTCGCCGTACGCGGCGATCCGACAGGCGTAGCAAGCGATCGGCCAGGTCGTCCGCGGACACCGGCAGCCCGCCGGCCGCGAGATGCATGTCCGGCTCCCGGCTCGTCTACTTCTCGGTTCGGCCGGGCGTGAGCGTCGAAGACGGTCTCGGTGGAGCCGACGGGGTTTGAACCCCGTGATCCACGATCTCAGCCGATGAAGCCCTTGTCCCGCAGCCAGTCTGCCGCGACCTTGTCCGGTGCGGCGCCCTCGACACTGACTCGTTCGTTCAGGGCGAGCAGCGTCTTGTCGTCGAGTGCGTCGGCGATCGGGGTGAAGACATCTTCGAGGTCGGGGTACTTCGTCGCGAGTTCGGAGCGGATCGTGATCGCCGGGTTGTAGATCGGGAAGAACGACTTGTCGTCCTTCAGCACTACCAGGTCCTGCGCGGGGATCCGGCCGTCGGTCGACGCCACGGAGCCGAAGTCACAGGTCTTTCCCGAGCCGACCTCGGTGTAGACGACGGCGTCGTTGACCTCATGCCGCTGCGCTTTGGGCAGCGTGAAGCCATACATCGCACTCAAGCCGGGGAGCCCGTCGTCACGGCTGTTGAACTCCGGGCCCATGCATGTCGATGCCGCCTCCGGGTTGGAGTTCGCCAGCTCCGCGTAGTCCGAGATCGTCTCGATGCCATGTTCCTCGGCGGCCTCGCGGTTGGCGGCGATGGCGTAGGTGTCGTTGCCTGGAGCGCGCGCCCACCAGATGACGTCGTTCTCGGCGTCGAGCGTCTTGACCTTGTCGAACAGCTGCTCCGGGTCGGTCACCCGTTCGGTCTGCTTCAGGAAGGAGACCCAGGCCGTGCCCGTGTACTCCCAGTACAGGTCGATCTGACCACTGGTGAGCGACCGACGGACCGCGTCCGTCCCGGTGATGTTCGTCTTGTCAACCGGATCGGCACCGGCGGCCTGCAGAGCGAGGATCGCGATCTGGCCGAGCACCAGCTGCTCGTCGAACTCCTTCGACCCGACGGTGATCGTGACCCCGCCGAGCTCATCGATCTTCTCGATGGAACCGGCTCCGGTCTCGGCTTTGGTGGATTCGTCCTCCAGCGTGCAGCCGGCGGCCAGCACCGCAAGGCTGGCGACGACGGCGACGACGGAAAAGCCGCGCATGGGAGTTCCTCCTCGGGTTCGTGGAGCTTGCGGAACGATCATCAGACACAGTCGCGGGTCAGATTCCCTTGGGTCGCAAGAACATCTCGGCCAGCAGGCCGAGCCAGTCGGTGAACAGGGCGAGCGCGGCCACCAGCACCCCGAAGGTGACGCTGATGACCGGCCGGTTCAAGGTGAGGCCGGTGAACAGGCCCTCCCCGAGCCCGCCGCCGTCGATGAGGGCGGCCAGGGGTGCGCTCGCGACGGTCAGTACCAGGGCGGTGCGGACGCCGGCGAGGATGACCGGCACGGCGAGCGGCAGTTCCACCGTGAACAGCACCGCGAGCCGCGACAGCCCCATCCCGCGAGCTGCCTCGGTCAGCACCGGGTCGACGCCCTCGATGCCGACCATGGTGTTGCGGAGTACCGGCAGCACAGCGTAGGCGACCAGAGCTATCACCGCGGTGCCGACGCCGATGCTGATCACGAGAGCGAGCAGGACGATCAGACCGACGGACGGGATGGCCTGGCCGAGGTTTCCCAGGCTTATCACCACCAGCCGCCCGGCCCGGCTGCGCGAGAGCGAGACAGCGATACCGAGCGGAATCGCGATGGCGATCGTGAGCGCTGTACAGATCAACGTCAACTCGATGTGCTCGAGCACCTGGGACCCGATCACCTCGCCGTTGACGTTGCGCGCTTCGATCGAGTCGAGGCGCTGTCCCCGCGTCCACAACCACAACACCAGCAGGCCGGCCGCGATCAGCACGGGTCGCGCCAGCAGGCCTGCCCGGCGTGGCCGTCCCGTTCCGCGTGCGGCCCTGGCCGGGCGCGCAGCCTTGACCGGTGCCGTCATGGGTTTTCGGCTTTCCCCACGGCCGTACCCATCACCGTCTGCAGGTGCAGCGACCCGAGCACCTTGGCGTCGTCTCCGAAGTCGTCGGTGACCAGTACGACGTCGCTGCCCTCGCCGAGCATCAGGTCGAGCGCGTCGCGCGCCGTTGCCTCGACCGCGATTCGCGGCAGTCCCTCGGCTCGCGGTGCCGGGGCCAGCTCGACGTCGCGCAGCCGCAGCAGCGCCAGCTTCTTCAGCTGTCCCCCGGCGCCGATGAAGCTGGCGACGTAGTCGTCGGCAGGGGCAGCCAGGATCGCCTCCGGCGTGTCGTATTGGGCAATCACCGACCGCGGCCGGAGTACGGCGATCCGGTCACCCATCTTGAGCGCCTCGTCGAAGTCATGGGTGACGAACACGATGGTCTTGCGGACCTCACGCTGGAGCCGCAGGAATTCGTTCTGCAGGTGGTCCCTGGTGATCGGGTCGGTGGCGCCGAACGGCTCGTCCATCAGCATCACGGACGGATCGGCCGCGAGCGCCCTGGCGACACCGACCCGCTGCTGCTGACCGCCGGACAGCTCGCGGGGGTAGCGCCGTGCGTAGTCCGTGGGAAGGCCGACCAGTTCCAGCAACTCGGCGACCCTGGCCCGGATCCGGGACCTGCTCCAGCCGAGCACCTTGGGCATCAGACCGATGTTGTCCTCGATCCGCTTGTGCGGGAACAGGCCGATCTGCTGGATGACGTAGCCGATGTCGCGCCGGTGCTGGTCGGGATCGAGCGTGAGCACGTCAGTGCCGCCGATCGTGATCGTGCCCGAGGTCGGCTCGATCAGCCGGTTGATCATCTTCATCGTCGTGGTCTTGCCGCAGCCCGACGGACCGACCAGGACGACGACTTCGCCGGCGGGAATGACTATCGACACCGCCTCGACGGCGGGCTCTGCCTGACCGGGATAGAGCTTCGTGACGTCGGTGAGCTCGATGGTCTCGCCAGGGCGGCCGGTGGATTCAGGCACGTAGCCCCCGTGAGGTCGTGAATCTGGCGACGCCGGCCAGTGCCAGGTCGAACAGGAGAGCGAGCACGACGATGCCGAATGTGCCGGTGAGCACCTGGTTGAGTGAGTTGGCGCCGCCGAACCGGCCGAGCCCGTTGAAGATCTGGTTGCCCAGTCCGGGGCCTTTCACCCAAGCGCCGATGGCCGCGATCCCGATGATGATCTGCGTGGACACCCGAACCCCGGCGAAGATCACCGGCCAGGCCAGCGGGAGCCGAAGGTCCCAGAGCACCCGGGTCCTACTCAGGCCCATGCCGCGCCCCGCCTCCACCACGGCCGGGTCCACCTCCTGCAGGCCCACGATCGTGTTCCGCGTGATCGGCAGCAACGCGTAGACCACCAGCGCCACGAGCACCGGTAGCACGCCAAGACCGAACGGTGCGATGAGCACGCCGAGCAGCGCGACCGACGGGATGGTCAGGAAGGCGCCGGTGGTCGTCGTGGCCAGAGCCGCGAGCGTCGAGCGCCGGTAGGTGAGCATACCGAGCCCCACGCCGATGACCACGGCGATCGCCACCGCGGCCAGTGTCACATCGACGTGCAGGATCGTGTCGTTGACGATCGTGATCCAGTTCTCGCGCACGTACTCCGCAAAGGTCACCACCGCCTCCTCACCGTCACGCAGGTGATCGAACACTAGCAGCGAGCCAGGCCGAACGGGTCCGTCGTCAGGTCGAACTGCCGACAGCGACCTTCGACACGGGCGAAGCCGATCTGGCCGGAAGGCGCGGAGTTCAAGGAGTTCACTGCTCCGTTCGTCGCGCGTCACGACCTACAGGGCGAACGTTGCCTGCTCCTCAAACCGCCGGTCGCCCGGCCGGCGAACGACGAGATCGCCGGCCGTGAGGTGCCCGCCCCTGGTTGCTCGAGGCGGGCGCCTCGTGGCTTCGTTGATGAGGCATGGGGTGAGCGTGTCGTTGGCGACGCGCGGTCAGGCTGATATGCGCGGGTCGGGTACCTCAGGACGGGATGCTCGGCAGGAGCGGGCCGCTTGTCCAGGATCGCACACTGTCCATTTTGGAACCTGTGGTGGATAGTGCTGCTCATAGCTGTGTCGCGGGTCGCTCCACGCGCTGCTACCCCGGTGTGGTGGTCGACGAAAGCCAGGTCGTGGGGGCTGTTACTGCTGCATGACGACCCAGGGACCAGCGCCAGCCGGCCAGTTCGCGGGTAACGGCGACGTCGGCGATCACGTGGCGTCTGCGGCGGAGGTTGAAGTTGATCCAGCGGTTGTGCAGCCGTCGGTTGCCGGCGTCGCCGCGGGCTCGTGCGGCTGGCGGCGTGAGCTCCCGTCGGTCGCGCAGGGTCTTGCCGGCCACGTGGCGGGCGCGGTGGTGCCGAGCAGCCTACGAACGAGCCGACGGCCTTGCCGGTGAACCGGTGCCAGTCACCGACCTCGACCGCCAGGGCGAACCCGGTCAACGGCGAGACACCACGCAGGCAGCTCAGCCGCCGCGCAACCGGTGTGAACTCGCTGTCAGCGGCCATGGCCTCGATCGCCGCGTCGGCGAAAACGTCGCGGGTGGCTGACGACCTACCACAGCCGCCGCGCACACAGAGCGCACCGAAACCGGCCAGCGTGGGCAGTCCCTGCTGATCTACACGAGGGGGGCGAAGAAGAAGGTGTCCCGCCGGGTGAACCGACCGTCCGAGCCTACTTCGAAGAAGTCGGCGAACCGGAGTGACACCAGCTCACCGGAGCGGAGTCTGCCCTCGAACCGGCCATTCACCGCCACTCTCGGGTAGTCGACGACAACGGTGTCGACCGTGTGTTCACCGTCGTCAATGATCCGAGTGTCCCGGTAGAACTGCAGCAGCTCGCCGTGGCCGTGAATGGTCGGATAACCGGGCCGCTGATAGGTAACGGCGGAACTGAACAGCTCGACAACGGCGTCGAGATCCGCGAGATCAACTTTCCGGTAGTACTCGCGGGCGCGTTGTTCGGCTACTTGGTTGAGCTCGGTGGTCGTCATGCGTTCCTCCCTCGCAGTGTGGTCGCGGACATCCGTCGGAGTCCTCCGGCGAACTCGAAGTCGAACGACAGTTTCGCCATGGCCTCGTCGACCGTCGCGATCATCGTGTGATGGTCTGCGGCATTACCCCACAACAGATCGAGGTAGCGGGTCTGCACGCTTCCGGCGAACCAGTTCCCCGGCCGGTGATAGGACCGGTACCCGGTCACACCGTTCACCCGGCGAACGTCGGCCGCGCCGTGCACCGCGTTCAGTCGGAAGGGCTCGACGGGCGCGGGCGTACTGACCTGGAAGTGGACGCCGTCGATGGACGGCAACGGGTCGGTCGACGTCGCGCCCAGGGCCAGACGGCCGGCCAGGGTGATCAGGTCCACCCCGCAGGACTGCTTGGCGAGCAGGTTGGTGTGGCCGCCGAGGCGGCCGTTCACCTCGATCACCCTTGGACCCTGATCGGTCAGCTTGATCTCGGTGTGCGTCAGGCCGGTGCGGACCTCCAGGGCTCGCAGCGCACCGGTGGTGAGTGCCAGGACGGCCGAACTGTCCTCATCAGACAGTGTGGTCGGCCAAAATCGGCCACACTCACGAAACGGCGACACCAAGGGGAACTTGCCGGTGATGGCGAGATGCCGCACGCCCTGCGGAAAGCACACGCTCTCCACTGAGACATAGTCCCCGAACGGAGCACAGTCCTTGCCCCGCAGGAACTCCTCGACCACCACCGGGGCCGCACCCAGAACGGCCGGGAGCACGTCGAGCGCGGTCTCGTCGTCGGGCACGAGATAGGTGTCCCGACTGCCGATTCCGCGGAGCGGCTTCACCACTGCGGGCAGGCGGACGTGGTCCCGAACCGCCGGCCACTGGTCGAGCGAGACGATGGCGGCGCTCCGGGTGTGGTCCACTCGTCGGGCGCGCAGCCGGTCGCGCTGGGCGACCTTGTCGGTAAGCATCCGGGTGGTGGCCGGCGAGTGGAAGGGCAGTCCGAGTGCGCCGGCCAGCTCGGCCGCGGCCGGCAACAAGGGTTCGCTGAAGGTCAGAACGGCCGACACCTGCCTGGTGGACGCGTCGTCGAGCGAGATGACCTCGCCGAGCCTGGCCAGGATCGGCCTCAGCTCCCGGACATGGTCGGAGTCGGGCACCGCGAACACCACCGAACCGAGCTCACGCAGTCCCAGCGCGATGTCACCGGGTGAGGCGGCGCCGTGGTCGTAGAGCACGAGCAACGTGTCATTCATCAGTGCCGAACTCCGCCGCCACGTGCAGCGCGTCCTGGTAAAGCCGGAGAAACCGCCGCACCCGATCGGAGGGCAGCAGGTCAGGGTCGTAGGAGGCTGCCACCGCGGTACCGAAGCGGCGCGACTCGATCATGAAGTCGACGGTCAACGGCAGGCTGGCCTTGTCGTAGCTCCACCAGGACGCGACCTTCATGGCGTCCAACCGGTCGAGGTCGCGATACGGGTGGAAGTGCGTGAAGTTGAACAGCACGTCGAACGCCGGGCGACCGAGCATGGCCTCGATGTGGTTGAGCGGGTAGCGACGAAACGGCATGATGCGCTGCTCGGCTCGCATCGCCTCCCTGGCCACTGCCAGGCAGTCGCCGGCAACGGAGTCCAGCCGGAGCGGGACGTTGTTCAGGTACAAGCCGATCATCCGGTCCGCGTCGTCGATCTCGGGCCGGCCGTTCACGGTCAGACCCGTCACCACGCCCTGCTCGCGCTCGGTCAACCGGCCGAGCGCCCAGGCGTGGCAGCCCAGGGCGAGGCTCTTCAGCGGTACTCCGATGCGGTTGGCCGCCGTGCGGAGCCTGCCGAACACCACCGGATCGATGGGAAAGGACAACATCTCGGCCGGGTTGGCCGCGCCCCCGAAGCGCTTGCGGTCCAGCAGCATGACCGGTGCGTCGGCCTCGGCACGCCAGAACCGCGCCGCGTCCGCGGAGGCGGCGGCCGAGCGCTCGGCCTGGACGAACATCTGGTGGCCGCCGGGTGGCTCGGCGGGCAGTACGGGCGGCCGTTGCTCGACGAGTCCGTCGTAGATGGTCAGCAGTTCGGTGACGGCGGTGGCGAAGCTCCAGCCGTCGATGACGGCGTGGTGGATGGCCAGCATCACGTGGAACGAGCCGTCGAGTACGGCCACGTGACAGCGAAACAGTGGCGCGGCGTGCCAGTCGATCGCGCGGGACAGTTCGGCGGCGCGCCAGGTGGCCGGATCAGTTTCGGTGCCTGCCACGACGGTCAGCGGCACGGGCGTGCTCGGCCACACCAGCTGGACCGGTTCGGCGAAGGTCCCGAGGTCGAAGCAGGATCGCAATGCCGGATGCCGTCGGCACAGCTCGGTCAGTGCCGCACCGAAGCGGTCCTCGTCGAACCGTCCGACCACCTCCACCCCGATCAGGTCATGGTAAAGGGCCGGATCGCCGGACTGCTCGCACAGATAGATGAGGCCGACCTGGAGCGCGGACGCCGGCCAGGCGTCGGCAACCCCAACCGGCACGAGCGCCCGGTCGAACGTGTCGAGCAAGGCGAACGGCTCGGCAGCGGAGACGGTCGCCGGCCCGGGCAAGCGGTGCGCCAGTTCGGCCGCCAACTCGTTCACCGTCGGGTAGTAGAGCAGATCGATCAACTCGACCGGGACGCCTTGCCGGGTGGCCGCGGCGACCACCCGGAGCGCGATGATCGAGTCGCCGCCACTGGCGTAGAAGTCGTCGTCCGGGCCTACCGCGTCGTCGTCGAGCTGCGTCCGCAGGATGCCGAGCAGGGTCGCTTCGAGATCAGCGGTCACGGCGTTTCCCCTTCGTGCGCGTGCGGACCGGTAGCCGGATGTACCCGGCGATGAAAGCGGAGGCCAGGTGCTCGACCGGGCCGGCCAGCTCGATGGTGTCGAAGCGCCGGATCAGTTCGTCGAAGAACACCCGCAGGGTCATCCGGGCCACCGAGGCGCCGAGGCAGTAGTGCGGGCCGAAACCGAACGCGATGTGCCGGTTGTTGGCGCGGGTGATGTCGAACCGGTAGGGCTCGGGGAAGACCCGCTCGTCCCGGTTGGCCGCGCCGATCCAGACCGCGACCGCCTCGCCGCGGCGCACCACACCGCCGCTCAACTCGACATCGGTCACCGCGTGCCGCAGGAAGCTGCTCGCCGGCGATGTCCAGCGCAGGCCCTCCTCCACCAGGGTGCCCACCGCATCGGGGGCGAGCCGCCACTGATCGGGGTGCTCGATGAGCGCCAGGATCGTTCCCGCCACCGCGTGCGGTGTCGTGGCATTGGCCCCGAGCAGCAGGCTGTAGCAGTTGTAGATCACCTCGTCGTCGCTGAGCCGCTCAGCGCCAGCCGACATGGTCATCAGGTGGCTGATGAGGTCGTCGGCAGCGCTGTCCCGCCGCCGGCGCAGCTGGCGGGCGAAATAGTCGAACAGGCTGTGGTGGGCGATGGCGAGGGTCTGTGACCCGCTCCGGATTCGCCAGGATGGCTCGTCCGGAGCGGCGGCCATGGCAGTCCAGCGCGCCAGGTCCGGCCAGTCCCGCTCGGGCAGTCCCAGCAGCGCACCCGCGAGCGCGACCGGCAGGTGGTCGGCCAGGCCGGCGACCTCCCAGACCTCCCCGTCCATGGCCGGCGCCAGCACCGTGGCCACCGCCCGACGCGCGGTGTCCTCGAGTGCCGCGGCGGATTTCGCGCTCATCGGGCGATTCAGCGGACGCCGCAGTTCGCTGTGCCGGGGTGGGTCGGTGGAGACCAGCATCTGCCCGGCCGCCGCATCGCCCTGGCCGAGCTGATGCAGCAGGCTGCCGCGTTCGGAGGTGAAGTCGGCGGCGTCGCCCAGCACCCGGCAGGCGTCGTGATAGCGCGTAATGGACAGGAAGCTTCGGCCGTCCGGCAACTCCTGGCGGTGCAACGGCGCGGAGGCGCGCATGACCGCCCACACCGGATGCGGATCGCCGGTTGCGTAGAACTCGGGCGAGAACAGGTCGACGTCGCAGGGGTTCAGGCCGGGTGCCGCGGTCGAGGCGCTGATCCTCATGACCGCGCTCCGGACTCGGCTAGGGTCCGGGCAAGCCCGGCCGGAGTCGGATCGAGGTAGAACGCCAGTGGGGTCAGTTCCACGCCGGTGCTGGCGCACAACTCAGTCAGGATGCGGACTCCGAGCAGGGAGTGGCCGCCCAGCTCGAAGAAATCGTCGTCGGCGCCGATGCCGTCCATTCCGAGCAGGTCGGTCCACACCTGCACGACGACCGTCTCCAGTGGAGTCTCCGGGGCACGGTACGTGGTGCTCAGTTCGGGCCGATCGGTCGGGATCTGCGCCGCCAACGCGGCCCGGTCGACCTTGCCGTTGGTGTTCAAGGGAAGTTGGCCCACCGTGGACACGATCGCCGGTATCGCGTACTCGGGCAGGACGTCGGCGAGGAACTTGCGAATGTCCATCACAGACAGCTGGGTCACCACGAATGCGGCCAGCCGGCGGTTTCCGGAAGGGTCTCGCTGGGCGACCACCGCAGCGGCCCGGACTTCCGGAAGTGCGGCGATCGCCGCCTCCACCTCGGTGATCTCGACCCGGAAACCGCGGATCTTGACCTGGTCGTCGATGCGTCCGACGAATTCCAGCACACCGTCCGGCAGCTCCCGAACCAGGTCCCCCGTGCGGTACATCCGCTCCCCCGGCCGCCCGGCGAACGGATCTGGCACGAAACGCGCCGCGGTGAGCCCGGCGGCGCCGAGGTAGCCGTGCGCGACGCCCTGTCCGCCGCAGTAGAGCTCCCCGGTCTCTCCCGGCGCGACGGGGTTGAGTCGCGAGTCGAGCACGTGGACGGAGGTCCCTCCGACCGGGCGGCCGATCGGCACGCTGTCCCCGGTGACCGGGTCGGACACCGGGTGGCAGCAGGTGAACGTGGTGTTCTCGGTCGGCCCGTACCCGTTGGTGACGGTCGTGTCGGGAACGGCCGCCACCACCCGGTTGACGTGTTCCACGGACAGCACGTCGCCGCCGGCCAGCAGCAGCCGCACACCGTTCAGGCCGGCCAGATCACCGGCCGCGACCTGGTGGAACAAACCGGATGTCAGCCACAGCACGGTGACCCGCTCACCGGCAACGGTCGAGCACAGCCGCGCGGGCGTGAGGTCGTCCGGCGGCACGACGAGGTGGCCACCGTTGAGCAGCGGACCCCAGATCTCCAAGGTGGATGCGTCAAAGGCGACGGGGGCGTAGTGCAGGAACACGTCCTGTTCCCCGATCGGCAACGCCTCGTTGTCCACGACCAGCCGGGTCACCGCACGGTGCGGGACGCATACGCCTTTCGGTGGCCCGGTGGAGCCGGACGTGTAGGCGACATAGGCAACGTGTTCACCGCGGACCCGCACTGGTAGCGGCGTGGCGGTCCCGGTCACGTCCTCGTCGAGGCGAACCACCGTGCCAGCCTGGAGGTCGGTGGCCGCATCGCCCACGCTCACCACGGTCCGCACACCGGCATCACGCAGAATCGCCTGCCGCCGCGCGGTCGGATCACGGTGGTCGAGGGCGAGGTAGGCGGCGCCGACTCGGAGAATCCCCAGCAGCGCCACCACGGTCGCGGCGGAACGCCGGTGGTGCACGCCGACCACGGTCCCCGGTCGTACACCCGCCTCCCACAGCCGGGTGGCCAGGCGGTCCGACCGCTCGAGTAGCGCGCCGTAGCTGAGTTCGGCGTCCCAGCCGCGGATCGCGGCCCGGTCGGGATGCAGAACCGCCCGCCTACGGAACATCTCACCGATCATCGAGGTCCCCCGTCGACATGATCTGCTCGAACGCGCCGAGCAGATCGCTCGGCGCGGACAGGAAGTCGAAGTGGCCGCCGGGCAGGACGTCGAACCGCACGTCCGAGCCGTAGTGCCGCCAGCCGGCCAGTTCCTCTTCTGTCACCTCGGGGTCATGGGACCAGTGCAGGACCGTGATTCCCATCCCGATGGGTGCCGGCTCGACGAGCCCGTAGCGGCGGCTCGCCCCGAGGTCCTGGCGCAGCACCCGCAGTGCCAGCTCCAGCAACGCCGGTTGTGGCTCGCCACCGAGCGTGACCACGAGCTTGGCGAGCTCGTCGAGCAGCTCGCCGTCGGTGTAGCCGAGCAGCCTGTCGTGCGGGCAGTCGTGGGGTGCGACCTGAGCCGAGACCACGAGTCGCGCGGTGGGCAGATCCAGCTCGGCGAGCCGCCGTGCCACCTCGAAGGCCGGCAGTGCCCCGGCACAGTGGCCGAAAAGGACGAATGGCCGGTCGAGGACGGGCGTCAGGGAATCGGCCAGGCAGCCGGCGAGTTCCTCGTAGGTGCCGAAGTGCGGTTCGCGGATCCGGTTCTCGCGAGCGGGCAGTTGAAGTGGGCACACCTCGATCTGCCCGATCCACCGCGGCCACCGGTTGTACATGGAACCGCCGACGCCGGAGTACGGGAAGCAGAAGACTCGTCCCTTCGCTTCCTCGGACACCAGTCGCAGCAGCCATGGGTTCTTACTCATCCGGCCGCCCTGGCGAGTTGGGTGTGGGCCGCCGCCAGACGGTCGACCGCCGTGCTCGCCTCGTCCGCGGTCAGAGTGGCGTAGGACAGTCTGAGGTTGGTGCCGCTGTCGCGCTCGACGCGGAACGGCTCGCCGGGTACCACCGCGACCCCGGCGGCCGCACAAGCGCGCCACAACTCGGTCGCGTGCACCCCGGAGGTGATCGTGCACCAGAAGAACAGGCCACCCGTCGGCTCCGGGAAAGCGAGCCATGGCACCCGGTCCATCAGCAGCCGCGCCAGCCGCCGTGCTCGGGCCTGATAGTGGCGTTGAAGCCGGTCCAGGTGCGCCGCGAGGAATCCAGGGCGAGCCAGCAACCGGGCCAGGACATGTTGGCCGAACGTGTTCGTCTGCAGATCCGCCCGCTGTTTGGCCGAGGTCACGCTCGCCACCACGGTTGCCGGGCCGCACAGGCCGGCGACCCGGAAGCCGGGGCACAGCGTCTTGGACAGACTCAGCAACCTGACCACCTGGTCGGTGTGCTGGTCGATGGACGGCAACCGCACCCCGTCGAACGAGAGGTCGGCGTACGGATCGTCCTCGACGATCAGGAAGCCGTACCGCTCGGCGAGTTCGGCGAGATGCCGGCGGCGGCGCAGGCTGAGCACACCGCCGGTTGGGTTGTGGAAGTGCGGGACGACATACACGAGCCGGCACCGCATCCCGCCGCGCAGCAGTGCCGCCAACGCGTCGGTGTCCATGCCGTCTTCGTCACTGGGCACCGCGGCGAGTTCGGCGCCGGCCGTGCGGAAGATCTGGACCGCGCCGAGATAGCTGGGGTCATCGAGGGCCACCACGTCACCGAGCGTCAGCAGGGATCTGGCCAGCAGGTCAAGGCCCTGCTGGCTGCCGCTGGTGACGAGCACCCGGCTCGGGTCCGTCCGCGCGCCGGTCTCGCCCGAACGCTGGGCGATCCACTCCCGCATCGCGGGTACGCCGGCCACCGGGCCGTACTGCAGGGCAGCCGCGGCCTCCTCCCGCAGCACCGCGTCCACGGCGTCGGTCAGCTCCGCGACCGGGAAGAGGTCGGGGGCCGGCAGTCCGCCCGCCATGGAGAGCATCCCCGGCATTGCCGTCACCGCAAGAATCTCAGTGATCGGATCCGGATGTGGTGGGACTGCGGACGAGGGTGGACGAGTCGTCGGATACGTCTGTCTGGCTGGCATCGGGTTCTCCTCGCAGGTTCCGGACGGACGTGGACAGCAGGACGAGTGCGCCGCTGACCAGGACGAGTGCGGCGGCACCGACGAGGGTCGCTCGCACACCGACCAGGGCCGAGATCGGACCGGCCACGACCAGTCCGACCGGGATCAGGGCGTAGGACCCGAACGAGTCATAGGACATCACCCGGGCCAGCGCCTGCGGCGGCACATGCCTCTGCAACGCGGTCTGGAAAAGGACTTCGTAGATGTCGATGCAGAAGCCGATGACGAACATGCCGGCCACTACCGCATAGAGCGGGACGTAGGTGCCGAGCGCGAGCAGCGGCGGCGCGAAGCCGATCGTCATGAGTGCCGCGACCCGGACCGGGTGGCGCGGTCGGATGCGGATCGCTACCAGACTGCCAACCACGAGACCGGCGGACTGGGCCGCGACCGCGAGGGCCCACGCCGGTGCTCCGCCGAGGTGGTCCTTCGCCACGACCGGCCCCAGCACGACGATCCCGCCCGCGATGCACACGTTGGCGAAGGCGAGTTGCGCCACCATGGCCCAGACCCAGGTTCGGGAGGTGAACTCGTGCCACCCTTCCCGCAGCTGGGTGAGCGGTCGCCCACTCGCCGCAGCGACCGTGTGGCGGGTGCGCACGGCGCTGAGCAGGATCGCCGAGGCGAGGAAGGTCAGTGCGTCGACACCGAGCGCCCAGCCCGGGCCGACCAGTGCGACCAGCACCCCCGCCATCGCCGCGCCGAGCACGCTGCCCGCGTTCATCGACAGTCGTAGCAAGGCGTTGGCCGGCTGCAACGACTCCTCGTCGACGACCTGCGGCACCACGGCGCGGGCGGCCGGGCGGAACAAGGCGGTCGCCCCGCCGCTGACCGCGGCCAGGGCGGCGATCAGCGGGATCGCGCTGGAACCGGAGATGAACAGCGCGGCGACCCCGCCCTGCGAGACGAACGCGATCAGGTCGGCCACGACCATCACCCTCAGCCGCGGCAGCCGGTCGGCGATCATCCCACCGAGCAACAGGAACGCGACCTGGGTGACGATCCGGGCCGCGATCACGATGCCCAGCGTTGTCGCGGTGCCGTTGGGCAGGGCCAACACTGCGAAGGCCAGGGCCACGGGGGCCATCGCATCGCCGAGCAGCGACACCGTTCTGGCGGCGAACAGCGTGCGAAACGCGCGCTCTCGCAGGACCGCCAGGTCCTTGATCAAGGCGTCACACCCATCTCACGGCGCAGGCTTGCCGGACGCAGGTCGGTCCAGGTGGCCTCCACGAAATCCAGGCACTCCTGGCGGCTGTGCTCGGTGTAGGCCACCGTCCAGCCGTCGGGTATCCCGGCGAACGTCGGCCACAGCGAGTATTGCTCCTCCTCGTTGCACAGCACCACGAATCGGCCATCCGGGTCGTCGAACGGATTACTCATGCCGCGCCGGTGTCCTTTCTGATCGGTACGCTGTGGACAGACGGTTGGCGAGAATCCGCCCGATCTGCCGCAGGGGTTCGGGTTGCGTCATCGCGCTGTGTGTCGCGACGATCGGATGGCCGTCGATCCGCCCACCGATGTAGGGCCGCCAGTCGTCCGCGGTGGGGGCGTCAGCGGGCCTGCCTTCGGTGGCGGCGAAGAAGAGCAGGTCGCCGTCGAACCGTCGGGGTGTGAAGGACTGGGCCAGCGTTCGGTTGTGCGCCATCGCCCGCAGCACGGCCTCGACCCGCTCCTCGGACAAGCTCGCGAGTGCCCCGCTACCGCGCTGGACCAGCGCGGTGGCCTCCGCGAGCTCCACCGACCCCTTGGCGGGCACCAGTTCGGGGTGGTTCGGGTCCAGGAACGCCGACAGCGCCTGCCGGTCATCGAGACGGAAGATCGCCGGCAGGTCGGGATAGCTGTCCAACATGGCCAGCAGCTCGACCCGCTCACCGGCCGCTCGTAGTTGCACCGCCATCTCGTGAGCGACCAGACCGCCGAACGACCAGCCGAGCAGTCGGTACGGGCCGTGGGGTGCGATGGCGCGCAACTCACCGACGTAGTCGGCGGCGGCCTCGTCGACGGTGGCGGGTGCCTTGGCGGGATCGGTCAGGCCGCGCGACTGGATGGCGTACACCGGGACGTCGGCCGCGAGGTGCGCCAGCAGACCCGCGTATCCCCAACTCAACCCGCCGCCGGGGTGGACACAGAACAGCGGCGCCTCGGTCCCGCTCGACCGGAGCGGCAGCACGACCTGCATCGAGTCGACGTCACTGTCCAGGCCGAAGCGCTCCACCAGAGTGGCGACGGTCGGTGCCTCCAACAGGCTGCGCATGGACAGTCGTTCACCGAGCATGGCCTTGATCCGGGAAATCAGCCGGGCGGCCAGCAGTGAGTGTCCACCCAGGACGAAGAAGTCGTCGTGGATGCCTACCTCCGGCAGGCCCAATACCTCGGCGAAGAGGCCACACAGGAGCTCCTCGCGTGGTGAGCGCGGGGTGCCGCCGACCGCCATCCCGGACAAGTCCGGCTCGGGCAGCCTGCTGCGATCGAGTTTTCCGTTGCCGCGTAGCGGAAACTCGTCAAGGGTCACGAATGCGGTCGGGATCATGTGATCCGGCAGCGTGCGGGTCAGATGGTCACGCAGGACCCGAGTGGTCGGGTCAGCACCGGCGACCGGTACGACGTAGGCGACGAGGCGCCGATCACCCCGTTCATCAACGCGCATGACGACCACCGCGCGTGCTACCTCGGGATGGGTGGTGAGCGTGGACTCGATCTCGCCCAGCTCGACCCGGAACCCGCGGATCTTGACCTGGTCGTCGACCCGGCCGACGAAGTCGATGCCGCCGTCGGGCCGCCAGCGGCCGAGATCGCCCGAGCGGTAGAGCCGGTCGCCCGGCGGCCCGTACGGGTTTGCCACGAACTTCATCGCGGTCAACCCGGGCTGGCCGCGGTAGCCGCGGGCGAGCCCGACGCCGGTGAGGTAGACCTCGCCGGTCACCCCGACCGGAAGCTGCTCCAGCCGCGGGCCGAGCACGTGCACCACGGCGTTGGCCAGTGGGCGGCCCACCGGGATCCGCCCGGTGAGATCCGCCGAGCGCACGGTGTGCATGCAAGCCATCATGGTCGTCTCGGTCGGCCCGTACTGGTTGACCAGAACGCACTTCCAGTCGCTTATCACGGTTGCGGCAAGCGCCGGTGGCAGTGGCTCACCCCCGGTGCCGACCAGACGCAGCGAAGCGAAGGCGGTCGCGTCCGGTTGGGCCGCCGCCACGGCCTCCAGCAGCGACGGGACGATCACCATGATCACCGTGGCGCGGTGTCGGCGAATGGTCTCGACGACCAGTCCCGGATCCCGTGCTCCTTCCGGCGGCAGCAGGGCGACCGAGCCACCGGCCAACATGGGCGCGAACGTCTCCCGCACCAGTGCTTCGAAGGAGATCGAGATGACCGGCACGCTGACGTCGGTCGCGGTCAGGGCGAACTGCTCGGCCACGTCGCACAGCCGGTTGACGGCGCTGCGGTGTTCGATGAGCACGCTCTTGGGCCGGCCGGTGGAACCCGAGGTGTAGATCGCGTAGGCCAGGCTCCGACCCGTCGCCGTTTTCGTGGGGCGGCGGGTGGGCGCCACGGCGAGCCGGGTGTCGTCCAGCGCGAGGACCGCTGTCCGTGCCGGGGGCCGCATCCGCGTTAGGACCTCCGGCGCGACGACCACGACTGAGGCAGCGCCATCGGAGAACATGTAGTTCAGCCGGTCGGTCGGGTCGTCCGGGTCAGTGGGAATGTAGGCGCCACCGGCCTTCCACACGCCGAGCATCGTCGCGATCAGCTCCGGGCTGCGATAGACCGAGATGCCGACCTGGATCTCCGGCCCGACACCGAGATCCCGAAGGACGTGCGCGATCTGGTTGGCGCGCTCGTCGAGTTCACGAAACGTCCACGTCACGTCCAGCTGCCGCAGTGCCGGTGCGTCTGGTGTCTGGTCGGCCTGCCGCTCGAACAGCTCCGCGATGGTCAGCTCGTCGGGGAACGACCGCGCGGTGTCGTTCCACGCCGCGAGCCGCGACCGTTGGTCGGCGCCCACGACGTCGATGTCGCTGAGGCGAAGCCCGGGATCGGCGCACACCGCGTCGAGCACCCTGGCGAACATCGCGGCGATGCGCTCGACCGTGCCGCGGTCGAACAGCTCGGCGCTGTACTCCAACTCGCCGGTAACGCCCTCCGGCTCCCCAGCCACACCACGCCGTTCGTCGAACTTGATCGACAGGTCGAACTTGGACGTACCCATCCGGACCGGCTCGACCCGCGTGGACAGCTCCGGCATCACGAGGTCCATCGGCGGGTTGTTCTGCGAGGCGGTCATCACCTGGAACAGCGGGTGCCGGGCGGCCGAGCGCGAGGGGTTGACGGCCTCGACGACCCGCTCGAAGGGCACGTCCTGGCGGGTGTAGGCGGCAAGACCGGTACTACGGACCTTTCCGACCAGTTCGGCGAATGTCGGATCACCGCTAGTGTCGACGCGGACCACGAGGCTGTTGACGAAGTAGCCGACGAGATTCTCGAGCGCGTCGTCGTTGCGCCCGGCGATGGCGGTGCCGAGCGGGATGTCGGTGCTCGCGGTGAGCCGGGTGAGAAGGACGGCAAGGGCCGCCTGCAGTACCATGTGGACAGTGGCGCCGCCGCGGCGGGCGATGGCGGCGACCATCCGGTGTGTCTCCGCCTCGATGTCCACGCTGACCAGCCCGCCGGTGCGCTCAGGCCGTTCGGGGCGGGGCCGGTCGGTGGGCAGGTTGAGCTCGTCGGGCAGGTCGGCCAGCTGGCCACGCCAGTAGTCGAGCTGGTCGTCGACCTCGCCGGCGGTCTCCTGCTGCCACAGGGCGTAGTCCGCGTACTGCACGGGCAACTCGCCCCAGGACGGCTCGGTGTGATGGCAGCGTGCCGTGTACGCCGTGGACAGATCCCGTGCCAGCGGACCCAGCGACCAGCCGTCGCCCGCGATGTGGTGCAGCACGAGGAGAAGCACGCCCTGCTCGGGTCCGGTCCGCAGCAACTGCGCCCGCAGGGCCAGGTCCCTGGTCAGGTCGAAGGGCTCCCGCACAGCGATCCGCAGCACGTCGGGCAGGTCATCGGGAGCGCAGTCCCGAACCCGGAGTACCTCGGCGGGCGGGTCGAGTACGACCTGGTGGGGCATGCCGTCGGTGTCGCGGTACACCGTCCGCAGAATCTCGTGCCGCCCCACCAGGTCGGTGAGTGCGGCACGCAGCGCATCGGCGTCGATCGGGCCGGACAGGTGCACGGCGAGCGGGATGTGGTAGCCGGGGTTGGCGTCCTCGATCTGGTACATGAACCACAACCGCTGCTGGGCCGGGGACATCGGCACCCGCCGCGGACGGCGGGCGCGGATCGGCCCCGCTCGCCGCGGGCCGTCCATGATCTGGGCGATCAGCTTGGCCGGTGTGCGGGCCTCGAACAGCGTCTCGATCGGGATGGCCACGCCCAGGGTCGCCCGGACCCGGTTGATCAGGCGGATGGCGGACAGTGAGTGGCCGCCGAGCTCGAAGAAGTCGTCCTCGGCCGTCACCGACGGCAGGTCGAGTACCTGGGCGAACAGCTCCCGGAGGATCTGCTCCTGCGGGGTACGGGCGGTGTCGGGCCCGGCCGGAGCGGCCACGCCGCGCGGGCCGGGCAGCCGGGCGCGGTCGAGCTTGCCGTTGACTGTCACCGGCAATCTGTCCAGGGCCACGAACGCGGCCGGGATCATGTAGTCCGGAAGCATGTCCAGGAGGTGAGAGCGAAGCTCGGCGGTCGGCGGCGCCTGGCCGGCCGCCCCTACCGCGGGCACGACATAGGCGCGAAGCACCACGTCACCCCCGTCATGGTGGTCGTGTGCCACCACCGCCGCGTGCCGAACCGTGGGATGGGTGAGCAAGGCGGTCTCGATCTCCCCGAGCTCGACCCGGAAACCGCGGATCTTGACCTGGTTGTCGGCCCGGCCCACGTACTCAAAGGAGCCGTCCGGTCGGCGAACCGCCAGGTCGCCGGAGCGGTACATGCGAGCTCCGGCGGGGCCGTACGGGTCGGCGAGGAAGCGTTCCGCCGTCAGCGCTGGCCGATCCAGGTAGCCGACGGCGGTACCCGGCCCGGCAACGTAGATCTCCCCCGCCGTGCCGTCCGGAACCGACCGGAAGTCAGTGCCGAGCAACCGGAACTCGAGATCGCCCAGTGGCCCCCCGATCGGACTGCGTTGCGGGTGGCCGATGTCGTCCGGCACAAGGCGGTGGTAGCTGGCGTGCACCGTGGTCTCGGTGATGCCGTACATGTTGACCAGCGCCGGCCGGTCGAGACCGAAGCGGTCCACCCACGGG
This sequence comes from Actinophytocola sp., assembly GCF_050699935.1. Taxonomy (NCBI): domain Bacteria; kingdom Bacillati; phylum Actinomycetota; class Actinomycetes; order Pseudonocardiales; family Pseudonocardiaceae; genus Actinophytocola; species Actinophytocola sp. Next base: position 36,752 of record NZ_JBOHGB010000031.1, on the reverse strand, counting down.
CGCAGCTCGTAGGGCACCAGTTTCTCGCCCGCGAACACCACCGCCCGCAGTGCCAGTTCGTCCAGGCGCGGGTCACCGGCCTCGGCGAGTCCGACCAGGCCGCGGAACGCCGACGGGGTCTGGCTCAGGACGGTGACTCCCTCGCTGACGAGCAGATCGACGAAGTCGTCCGGGGACCGGGTGGCCGAGGCCGGCACGACGACCAGGCGGCCGCCGTGCAGCAACGCACCCCACATCTCCCACACCGCCACGTCGAAGGCGTAGGAGTGGAACAGCGACCACACGTCCCGCTCATCGAAGGCGAGCTGCGAACGGGTCGTAGCGAACAGGCGCAGTGCGTTGTGGTGAGTGAGGACGACCCCCTTGGGCCGGCCGGTGGACCCGGAGGTGTAGATCACGTACATCGGGTCTCGTGGGCCCGCCAGCGCCGGCAGGTCGGTGTCCGGCGCCGGTGTCGGAAGGTCCAGCAACAGCTTCCGTCCGGTGTGGAGCTTGCCGAGCCGGGGCGCGAGAGCGCTCGTGGTCACCAGAACCCGGACCGTGGCGTCGGTCAGCATGAAGGTGAGCCGGTCGGCCGGCTGGCTCGGATCCACCGGTACGAACGCCGCGCCGGCCTTGAGCACCCCCAGCAGCGCCGGCACCATGCCCAGGTCCCGTTCGAGGAACACCCCGACCCGATCACCCACGCCGACCCCGAGGTCGCGCAACTGGTGGGCGACCCGGTTGGCGTAGGCGTTGAGCTGCCGGTAGGTCAGGCCCACGCCGGCACAGGTCAGGGCGATCGAGTCCGGGGTGCGCGCCACCTGCCGCGCGAAGGCCTCGGGCACCGTCGTCATCCGTGGTCTCCTCCGGTCTGCAGAATCTTCAATCTGCCGAAGGCGAGCAGGCCCTCGTCCCCGCCCTCGTAGCCGTATCCGCTGTCATGCCGGCCCCCGAGCGGGGCGTCCGGGAACGCGGTCGGCACGGCGTTGAGCGTCACGCCGCCCGCGTCGATCCGTGCCGCGAGCGCGGCGGCATGGTCGATGTCGCCGAACACGTAGGCCGACAACGCGAGGGTCGTGCTGTTGGCCATGTCGACGGCCGTGTCGTCATCGTCGTAGCGCAGCATCGGTGCGACCGGGCCGAACGGCTCCTCGGTGAGGATCGCCGCATCCGCCGGTATGTCGGTGAGAACCGTTGCGGGGTAATAGAATCCCGGAGTGGACGGCAGTGTCCCCCCGCGACGGAGCACGGCCGAGCGCCGGACCGCGTCAGACACCAGGCCATGCACGTGCTCACGGCGTCTGGCCGAGTTCAGCGGTCCCATCGGGTGGTCGTCGAGACGGTCGCAGAAGCGCTCGACGAACTCGTCGTGAATCCGGCGGTCCAGGAGGAACCGGCTCGGTGAGCCACAGCTCTGCCCGGTTGCGGCGAACTTGGCGGCCACGAGGGTCCGCACCGCCAGGTCCAGGTCGGCGTCCGCGGTGACGATCACCGGGGCGTGGCCGCCGAGTTCCAGTACGCACGGGGTCAGGTGCTCGGCCGCGAGCGTGGCGATGATCCGGCCGACCCGTGTCGAACCGGTGAAGCTGATCTGGCGCAGCCGCGGGGAGCGAACCAGCGCCTGCACGACGGCCGGTTCGGCGAAGACCGTCTGCAGCGTGCCGGGCGAGCACCCGGCGTCCTCGGCGGCGGCCTGGAACGCCCGCGCTACGCACGGCGTCTCCTCCGGTCCCTTGACGATGACCGAGCACCCCATGGCCAGTGCGGGTGCCACCTTGCGGGCGAGAATGACGGCCGCATAGTTCCACGGCACCATCGCCAGGACCGGCCCCGCCGGGTCCACCCGGACCTCGCGATGGGCGAGCCCCGGCCGCGGCGGCAGGTCGCGGGGCCGCGTGGCAGACCCGGCGGACGTGGCGACCCAGTGGATCGTGTCCACGGCCCGTTCGAGTTCGATCTGCGCCTCGTGAACGAGTTTGCCGTGCTGTTCGCTGTAGTCCTTGGCCAGCAACGCGATCCGCTCGGTCAGCGCGTCGGCCATGGCGTGCAGCACCTCTTGCCGGTGCCGGAGCGGCGTCGCCGACCACGTGCGGAACGCCCGGTCGGCCATGCTCACGACGTCCGGGACGTGTTCCTCGGCAAGGAGGCCTACCTGGTCGACGAGCTGACCGGTGCCCGGTGCGACGACATCGACAACCGCGCGCACCATGTCAGGTCCAGAACACGACGGTCTGGTCGTCCACGAAGCCGAACAGACCGGACAGCGTCGTGCGCCGCGACTCCGGATCGGTGTTGGGTTCCACGGCATGGACGTGCGCGCCGTTGAAGACGTAGACGTCACCCGGCCCGACGTCCAACGAGATGCTGTCGTAGCCGGAAAGCAGTTCCACTGGGTAGGGCCACCCGCTGTAATGCAGGCCGAGTTCCCGCTTGCTCGCCTCGTCGGGCCGCACGTTCCAGTATCGCAGCCGTCCCCCGGTCCCGTTCTCCAGGCAGATGTTCAGGGCGCAGACGCTGTGCTCGCCCACCCGCTGGATCTCGAAGTCGGCCTGCTGCGGCTCGCTGCACTGGGAAAGGTCTTCGTGCGGTTTCAGGGCGAACTCGCCACGCCCGCGCCAGGTCCGCAGCAGGGCGGCACACGACTGCCGGTCGCCGTGGCCGGCCTGGCGCACGGTCACCGGGGCCAGTGCCCGCGTCAGGCCCTGCCGGAACACGTCGATCGGGTTGCCCGCAACATCGAGCACCGAGGCCAGTTCCTCGGCGACGTCGGCCGACTCGTCCAGGTACTGCTCGGTCGTCTTGTGGTAGTGGTAGGCGCCCAGGTAGTAGTTCAGCTCCTCGGACGGCCGCTCCTTCCGCGCCATGCTGTTCCAGAAGCGTTCGCACAACTCGGCGCACGTCCGCGAGCTCACCATGCCCCGGAAGACCACGCCGGCGACCTTGCCCTCGAGGACGTCGATGACCTGCTCCGGCTCGAACCGTGTGAGCTCCCGGAACGTGAAGTAGTCCGAGTCGCCCTGCCAACCGCGCAGCGGTGCCGTGGTGTTCTGCGTCATCGTGTCCTCACTCAGCCGATCCGTTGGTAGCCACGAACAGTCGTCCGGTCGGAAAGCGGTGCCTGGCCGCGGTGACGGTGCTGAAGCCGGCCGCGGACAACTTGTCGATCCACTCCTGCTCAGTGAGCAGCCGTCGAAGCATGAACTGCTGGTGGAAGTAGGTCACGATCGTGCTGAAGCGGCGCTCTCGCTCATCCGGTACGTAGGGCACGGCCTCGGTGATCGCCAGAATCCCGCCTGGCCGCAGGGCCCGCCTACAGTTGGCCAGCACGGCGTCGGCCACGTCCTCCTCGTCCGGCATGAGGTCGTGGAAGACGAAGCCGGCGTGGATGATGTCCGCGTCGCGCAGCGGTTCCGGATCGTCGGCGACGGACTGGATCGAGCGTTCGACGACGGTCAGTCGGTCGTCCAACCCGGCCGCCCGTGCGGCGGCGTCGGCCTCGCGGCAGGCGCCCGCATCGATGTCGAGAGCAACCGCGGTGCTACCCGGGACCTGTTGTAGGACCTCGATGAGCAGGCGCGCCGTGCCAGCGCCGAGATCGACCGCGCGGCGCGGCTTGGCCTCCACGATCGTGGACAGCGCCAGCGGGTAGAAGGCACGCGAGCCCATCCACTGCGAGCTCACCGCAACCTGTCGACCATCGCGCCGGTACTCGGTTCCCGCCTGTTCCGGACGCCGTAAGAACTCGGTCACGTGTTCGATGAACGGACGATTCGCGTTGAGTGCCCAGGACAGGTATCCCGACTCGTAGATCCATTCGTCGAGATCATCGGCGGCCCGGAATGTGCCCGGTTGCGGGTTCTCGACGATGATCCCCGCCGCGGATGCGGCAGCCAAGAAATCGGCCGCACTGCGCTCGGGGATTCCTGCGACCGCGGCTATCTGAGCGGCGGCGAAACCCGTACCCCGTAACGTGGAAAGAATGCCCAGCCGATCGGCCATCTCAAGCAGCGCGGCGACGGCGGCTAAATCGGCAGCTCGCTCGCAGGATTCGACAGCATAAGTCATTATTGGACCAATCTGATCGGAATTGGCATGCTCGCGCGCTTGACATCGGGCTAAAGAGCCCAAGATGAGCGAGGTCGAGCCAGGACGATCAAGATCCTGCTACCCAGTGAAGAAACTGCTCAGAGCCGGTTCGCCGATGACGCGGATCGCGCCCCCCGGCAGCGACGATTAGCACAGCGTCCATGTGCGACACAGCACTGGACCGCATCAACACAAGCAACGGCAAAACCCCCGAACGACCAGAATGTACGATCACCCCGCCTGACCATCACGGTCCGGGCGCACACAGCCATCTTGCCTAGCGGTCCGTACTGATGCAGCACCCATTCGAGTGAATCTGACGCTTAGCCGTTCGGATAGATATGAGGCGCGCGGACCGTACCAGATCAACACGAATGGGTCAAAACAATTTCTCACCGTACTTCCCCGGATTCCGCGCGGGACGGCGGAGATTAGCGAGGTATTAGCGACTACCTTCGTCCAATTTCGTCCAATTCCGTCCAACCTGTGCTGTGTGCGCGGTGTCCGACGACCATCCGGGCTGGCCAGAGACGCACGCGAGGTCTTCGGCGATGGCGGCACAGCGTGATACTGGCGTGAACGGCGCAGGTGAGTCCGTTCCCTGCCGCCGAACATCCGCCTGGGGCGAGCCTCTCATCGACTGCGATAGTGTTGACGATTCCGTCCAGGGAAAAGCTATCGCCGCCGCCAAACTGGCGAACATTCTCGTTGACCTCGACGAGCTCGACGAGCTACGTGCCCGCGCCGACCGCCACGCCGTGGCTGAGCTCGGCATCAGAACCCGGGAGCATCGGGACGACCTCCAGGCCCCCGAACGTCTGGTTCGGCTCCTGATCGCCCAAGGTGACCTCGCCGAAGCCCACCGCGAGCAGGCTATCGCGACCTATCAGTTTTGCGAACAAACCGGTGCGGCGCTGACCGAGGAGCACGCGCACGCCCACGAACGGCTGGCCGGCTACAAGCGCCCGAATACGTCGTGCTCGCCGACGCGCTGCCGAAGAACCCGGCGGCAAGATCCATCACGCACACAGGCTCCCCGGTCGGCGGCGACATGGGGCCGCTGGGCTACGCCGGCGTCGTGACCTGGTAGGGCGGGCTTCCATCAACGCGTCCGGTCCACACCTCGCCTGTTCGGCCGCTCCCGAACAGGTCGACCACGAGGTCGGCGATGTAGGACGGGTGGACTCGGGCGAGGCCGCGGCGGTCTGGCGCCACCAGCGGGGTGTCCACGGCGGGAGGACAGACGACGTTGATGGAGATCTTCCGCTCGATCAGGCTCGGTGCGAACGACAGCGCGAGGCCGACCACCGCGTGCTTCGAGCACGAGTAGACCGGGTCCACGACGACCGGGTTCAGGCCGCCGGTGGACGAAGTGACCACGACGGATCCGCCGTCGCCACGTTCCAGGTAGGGGATGCCCTCCAGCAGCCCGAACAGCACCCCGTCGACGTTGACCCGCATCACCCGCCGGTAGGCCTTCTCCGTGATCCACGGGAGTGGGTCGTTGTTCATCTCCGCTCCCGGCGGCCGCGTAGTGACGCCGGCATTGAGGTGGAGCAGGTCGATGTGCCCGCTCTCGGCCTCCACGTCGGCGAGGAAGGTGCGCCAGGACTCCGGGTCGCCGACGTCCAGCTCCTTGAAGCGACACCGCTCGCTGAGTTCTCCGGCGAGCTTGTCCCCCACGGCACGGTCGACGTCGGCGATCACCACCGAGGCACCTTCCTGGAGCAGAGCCCGCACGGTCCACTCACCGATTCCGCGAGCTCCACCGGTGACCACGGCGACCTTGCCGGCCAGCTTGCCGGCTGGATTGTCCGTCACGTCCACGATCCCTCCACTTCGTCCTGTTCGCCGGCTCATGCGCCGCCGGTCAGCTCGAGACCGTCGAGGTCGCCCGCGGCGCGCCACGCGGCGAGCAGGTCGAAGAACTCCAGCGCCCCGGGGCCGTAGTTGACGTTCTGCGCCGGCCGGTCCTCGATCCGGCCCTCGTTGTTGTTCCGCCCCGGCGTGCACTCGGCGAGGAACTTCCGGTTGTCCTTGGCGGTCGCCACGACCGTCCGGACCCACTCGGCCTCGGCCTCGGGCCGGACCTCGAACGTCCGTACCCGACGCCGCAGGCACTCCCCGATCACGTAGCCGATGTGCCGGCCGTTCTCCTGCAGCGAATGGGAGAAGTTCACGGTGACCGCGGACTGCGAGTTGACCCCGGGCACGACGAACATGTTCGGGAAGCCGTGTGTGAACAGGCCGTGCAGCGTCCGCACGCCGGCCGACCAACGCTCGGACAGCGTCACCCCGTCCCGTCCGGCGACGTCGAACCCGATCCGCCGGGTGTACGGGGTGTCGATCTCGAAGCCGGTCGCGAAGATCACGCAGTCCAGCTCGTACTTGACGTCGTCAACGACCACACCGGACTCGTAGAACCGCTCGATCCCGGCCCCTTGGGTGTCCACCAGCGTCACGTTGGTCCGGTTGAACGTCGCGAGGTACTCGTCGTGGAAGCACGGCCGCTTGCACAGGTAGCGGTAGTACGGCTTGAGCGCCTCGGCGGTCCCGGAATCCTCGACCGTGTCGGCGATCCGCGACCTGATGCGCTCCATCCACCGGTGGTCCGCCTCGAGGATCCGCTCGGCGGCGGCCCCGGGAGGCAGGCCGGAGAAGTTCGGGTCGCCCACGAGGTCCCGGTACAGCACGGTCCACCCGTCGGCGACGTGGTCGACGTCGGCCCCGCCGCCGGTGACGATCGAGGTGAAGTTCCGCATGCGCTCCGGCTGCCAGCCGGGGCGTAGCGTCGCCGCCCACTCCGGATCGGTCTCCCGGTTCGCGCGCACCGCGATGGTGGACGGGGTCCGCTGGAACACGTACAGGTGGCGGGCGGCCCGGCCGACCGGGGGAACGCACTGGATCGCTGTCGCGCCCGTGCCGACGATGCCGACGACCTTGTCGGCGAGGCCGTCCAGCTCCTCGTGCGGACCGCCCCGGGTGTAGTCGTAGTCCCAGCGGCTGGTGTGGAAGGAGCGGCCACCGAAGACGTCGATGTCCGGGATGTCCGGGATCTTCAGCGCGCTCAGGGCACCGTTGGCGAGCACCGCGAACCGCGCGCGGAACGTGTCCTTGCGGTCGGTCTCGACCAGCCAGCACGCCGCGTCGGAGTCCCACCGCATGCCGGCCACCGCCGTGTGGAACAGCGCGTGCTCGTACAACCCGTACCGCTCCGCGAGCGTCCTGGTGTACTCGAATATCTCGGTGGCGCTGGAGTACTTGTGCTTCGGGACGTAGCCCATCTCCTCCAGCAGCGGCAGGTAGATGTAGGACTCCACGTCGCACATCGCGCCGGGATACCGGTTCCAATACCACACGCCACCGACGTCGCCGGCCTTGTCGACGAGGCGAACTCGTTCCGCGCCGTTCTCCCGGGCCCGGGCCGCGGCCATGAGGCCACCGAACCCGGCGCCGACGACCACGACGTCCACCGTGTCGTGAACCGGTTCGCGCGGCGTCGCCTGCGAGTACGGGTCGTCGAGGTAGCGGGCCAGGTCGCCGGTGAGCTCCACGATGTCGTCGCGGCTCGCACGCAGCCGCCGATCGCGCTCCTCGCGATAGCGTGCGGCCAGGTAGTCGGCGTCGATACCGGTGTCGTTGGCGCTGTCTCCGGCACTCACCGGTGGCACCTCCCTGGCATCACTAGAGAACGGCGATCGGGTTGACCAGCGAGCCCGTGCCACCCTGGATCCGCAACGGACTCACGGTCCACGTGAACGTCCACCGGCGCAGCTCGGCGCACGCGTCCGCGAGGTCGTCCAGCGCGGCGTTGTCGATGAGGGGCAGGCCGAGGAAGACGAGGGCTCCGATGTGGATCGGCGCGGCGAAACCCGCATCCGACGGAATCAGGTCGTGCCCGGCGTCCGAGACCAGCAGACCCACGTCCCGTTCCCGCAGCCAACGCAGGCACTCCGCGGCCATGCCGGGCAGCGCGGTGCGGCCGTCGATCCGCTCACACTCCGGTCCTTCCGCGGACCGGCGCGCGTCCCGGCCGACGCGTACCAGTACGGCGTCACCTGGCCGAACCTCCACGCCCGCGCGGCGTTCGGCCGCGAGCAGATCCTTGTTGAGCACCGGCCGGTCCAGCGTCAGGTGGTCGACGCCGAGCACCCGCGGGATGTCGAGCAGCACCCCCCGGGTGACCACGCCGCCCGCCAGTATCCCGATGTCGTTCACGGTCGCCCCGGTGGACTTGACCGCGTTCGCCAGTTTTCCGTTGTACATCACGCCGTCCAGCAGGACGTGGCACAGCGCGTCCATGTGTGTCTGCAGTGGACCATGCGGCGCGACCGTGATGCGGTCCCTGGTCTGCCCGTAGCCACTCGTCGGGCACACGTCTCCCGCGAGCACGGCGCTCCAGGTGGCCGCCTCCACCGCCGGCGAGGGGGCGGCGGTCCTGACCTCGCGGCCGCACGAGATGGCCACGCCGGCCTCGGCCGCGGCGAGCCCGGCCAAGGCCTCCTTCCCGCCGATCAGGTTCAGCGTGCCGCGCTGGTCCTCGCTCCCCCACCGGCCCCAGTTGCTCACCTGCGCGAACAACGCCCGGAGGCTCGCCTCGTCGACCGCCTGGCCGGCCACCGTGGACGTCATCCGGCCTCGACGACGAAGCTCACGACCGTTGTCGCACTCCCCCCGACGTTCAGCGTCGCCGCGCGACGGCACTCCGCTACCTGGTAGTCCCCCGCGTTGCCGGACACCTGCTTCGCCGCGTCGACCACCATCCGGATGCCGGTCGCCCCGACGGGGTGCCCGGAGCCGATCAGCCCGCCGCTCGGGTTGACCGGAATCCGCCCGCCCAGCTCGATCCATCCACCCTCGACCGCCTTCCAGCTCTCGCCCGGCTCGGTGATGCCGAAGTGGTCGATCGCCATGTACTCGTTGATGGAGAAGCAGTCGTGCGTCTCGATCGCGTCCACATCGGACGGTCCGGAGATCCCCGCCCGCGCGTAGGCATCGGTGATCGCACCGCGCAGGTGCGGGAGGATGTAGGGCTCGTCCGCGCTGCGTGCCAGCTTCGCCTCCAGGGACAGGCTGGCCACCCGGTGGCCCCACCCCGCGATCCGGGGCAGCTCGGTCACCGGCACGCCCACACGCGCGGCGTGCTCGGCCGCGAACTCGGCCGAGGCGAGCAGGAACCCGGCCGCCCCGTCGGTGACCTGGCCGCAGTCCTGCCGCCGCAGCCTGCCGTGCACCACCGGGTTCGCCGTGTCGTCCTCGGTGAAGCTCCGCTCGTCGAAGGTCCACTTGCGTGTCTGCGCGTTCGGGTTGCGCCGCGCGTTCTCCAGGTTCACCTCGGCGATCCGGGCGATGTGCTCGTAGCGCAGCCCGAACCTGCGGTCGTACTCCTCGGCGAGCCGGTTGAACTCGTGCGCCCATACGTATCGCTGGCCGACCGCGTCGTGCCCGACCCAGGCCGCGGTGGCCTGGTGGGCACCGGCGACGTCGCCCGACACGTTGCGCTGCTGCTCGACGCCCAGCACGAGTACGCAGTCGTGCCGGCCGGCCTCGATCTCCGCCATGGCCGAGAGCACCGCCACGCTCCCGGACGCGCACGCGGCCTCGTGCCGGGTGGCCGGCTTGCCCCAGAAGCGGTCGTCCCCGGTCGCCGGCATGGCACCGAGCTGTGACTGGGCGGAGAACAGCTCGCCGAAAGCGTTGCCCACGTGGATCGATCCGATCGCGGCGGGCTCGACCTCGGCGGACGCCAACACGACGTCCACCGTCTCGCCGACGATCTGGTGCAGCTCCAGCCCTTCCCGGCCGAAGTTGCGCGCGAAGTCCGTCTGTGCCCCGCCGAGCACGTATACCGGGTTGGCCACGTCCGCACTCCTAACGAGCGTTGTCCGCTATCGCGATCACGCCCTGGGCGTCCAGTTTCTCGATCTCCTCGCCGGGAAGGTGCAGCAGCGACGCGAGCACGTCCCGCGTGTCACCACCGAGCAGCGGCGGTGCGGCAAGGGGAACGTCCTCGTCGACGGAGCTGAGCTTGATCGGGCTGCCGATGGTCTCGTGCATCCCGCCGTCCCGAAGGTGGTACTTGGTGAACATCCGGCGCGCCGCGACCTGCTCGCTCTCCACCACCTGCTGGGTGGTGTAGATGGGGGCGCAGGGGATGCCCTCCCCGTGCAACGTCTCGAGCACCTCGGCGGTGGTCCGGCCGGCGATGAAGTCGGTGACCATCTCCCGGTTGAGCGCGTCCAGGTTCGCCAGCCGGTTCGCCGCACAGTCGAACCGCGGGTCGTCGACCACGTCGAGACGGTCCAGCGCGATACAGAAACGGCGCCACAGGCGCTCGCCCCACACGGCCAGGTTCACCCAGCCGTCCTTCGTACGGTAGGCGCCGTAGGGTGCGCTGCCGCCGATGGACCGGCCGCGACCGGCCTCCTTCTGCTGGGTCTTCCAGCGGTTCAGTGTGCTCGCGTTGAGGTAGACCATCGAGTCGTGCATGGACACGTCCACCCGCTGCGGCTTGCCGGTCTCGTCCCGCGCCCGCAACGCCAGCACCGTGCCGAACGCGGCGAAGATCGCGGTGCCGTCGTCGCCGATCGGCAGGCCGTTGTAGCCCGGCACGTCGTCGTCCGGGCCGAGACAGCGGAACTGCATCCCCGACATGCCCTGCGCGATCACGTCGAACGCGGGCCACCCGGCGCTCGGACCGGCCGGCAGCACGTCGCCGTGCCCGAAGCCGGTGAGGGTCGTGTACACGATGTCGGGCTTGCGGGCGATCAGGGACTCGAACGTGATCCCGTAGCCGTGCAGGCTGGAGACCTTCATGTTCGAGAACACGACGTCGGCCTCCGGCACCAGGCTCATGAACAGGTCCACGCCGGCTTTCGACTGCAGGTCGATGGCGACGCTGCGCTTGTTCTGCTGCTTGTTGTCCAGGTGGCCGGACTGGCTCTCCGGGCCGCGCAGGGCGTCCCCGACCCCCGGCCGCTCCACCTTGATGATCTCGGCGCCGAAGAGCGTTAGGAAGAACGTCGTGTGGTTGCCCGCCAGGTAGTTCTCCAGAGACAGAACCCGGATTCCCGTCAGGGGCCCGGTTCGTTGCAGACGAACGGTGGTCTCGTCCGGCACGGTCACACTCACGCTAGCGCTCCTCAAGATCGCAGATCCAGCAGGTTCAATGGGGACGGTGACTCACCGGGCCGTCGGCGCCGGATCGAACACCACGTTCAGGGGCTGGAACGACCGGTTCGTGAAGCCGACCAGCTCAGGTGGCGGCGCCTGCGGGTCGAGCCGCATGTTCGGGGCGAGATCGAGCATCGCCCGCACCACCTCCTGCAGCTCGGTCCGGGCCAGCGCCTGGCCGGCACACGCACGCGGGCCGAAGTTGAAGGCGACGTGGTCGCGGGGACGGTCCCGCTGGAGGTCCAGGGCGTGCGGGCACGCGTAGCGCTCGGGATCGCGGTTCGCCGCGGCCAGCATCGGGACCACCGCGTCGTCCTTCTTGATCACCGAGTCGCCGACCCGGATGTCCTCGTTGGCGTGCCGTACCCGGAAGTGGACGGTTCCGTACAGGCGCAACGCCTCCTCGACGAAGTTGGCCTGGATCTGCGGCCCGCCGTCGCGCAGCTGCCGGCGTACCTCGTCGTCCTGCAGCGCCAGCATGTACAGCGTGTTGCAGATCGAGTGCGTCGTGGTGTCGGTACCCGCGAGGAGCGTCGTGCGCACCTGCCCGAGCACGTCGCTCGGACCCCAGTCATCCAGAAGGGACGGTCCCTCGCGCCACAGCTTGCTGATGAGGTCGTCGCCCGTACCGGCCCGGCGCTCCTCCACGAACGGCAGGAGCATCGCGTTGAGCGTCTTCGACGCCTCCCGTGCATTGTCGACGATCTCGTCGTCGAGCATCAGCCGGCGGCCGAAGAACACGCCGACCGTGCGGAGGGCGTTCTTGGCGCGCATGATCCACTCGTCGTCTTGCCACGGCAGGTCCATCGACGCCGCGGCGACCCGGACCGGGATCTGCTCGGCGAAGTCGCCGGCAAGGTCCGCTCGCCCGGCGGACACCAGCGGCTTGAGCACCCGCTCGACGAGCGGGCCGACGACGTCACCTCGAAGGCCCTCCACGAACGGAGCGTTGAAGGAGAGGACGAACCACCGGTGGATGCGGCGCTGCGCCTCGCCGGTGAGGTAGACGACGCCGCGCGGAGCACCGGTGATCGGGACGAACAGGTCCAGGTTGTCCATCTCGGGCATGCGCATCGACTCGATGTCCTTGCGCAGCAGGGTGCGGTTGGTCGCGTAGTCGTAGATGACCCAGGCGCCGAGCTCCTCGTCCCAGTCGACGGGACGCCGGTCCCGGACCTGGTCGTAGAAGGCGTAGGGCTCGATACCGAACGTCGCCGACAACGATGTCGCATCAGGACTGGCCACCACAGCTCCTCTCCCGATGGTGGCCGACGGTGTATCCGACCATCACTCGGAGGTATTTCGGGATAATCGTCAACCGCTCGCCAAGAATATTGTACCGACCATTCGACTAATATACAACGAACACTTTTCGAGTCGTATTTCTCAGAATTGGGCACGCGTCGGCCACGCCGCGCGTCGGCCTCGCGCGCGTGGCGGCGGCGTACTCGAAACTCAGCGCGCGATACGGATGAAGCGCTCTCGCACGAGCAGTTTCAGCCCACGACGGTATTGTCTCTCATAGTGGTAGAGCTCCATTCGTCCACTCTGACCCTGCTTTGCCACGATATCCACGAGTCTTTCCGACACGACGATTTCGTCACCGGCGATGATGTCGCCGAACCATTCGACCGAACACTCCCCGGCGACCGGCCTCCGCGTGCTCAACGGGTCGGCGACCGGCAGGCCGCTCTCCGCCAGCTCGTCGCGCGGCACGATGCGCCCGAACGAGAGCCCCAGCGCGGTGAAGTAGTACGGCGGCGCCACGACGTCCCGATACCCCCGGGCCCGTGCCGCGTCGACGTCGTGGTGGTGCGGACCGGTGACCCGGGTGGCCACGGCGAACTTGCGAATGTCCTCTCGCGACACCAGCCGCACCTCGGAGCGAGTCTCGCCGCTCATCGCAGCTCCCGCTTGAGCACCTTGCCGGTGGCGGTCCGCGGCAGCGAGCCGACGAACTCGACGTGCTTGGGCACCTTGAACCGGGCGAGGTGTTCGCGGCAGAACTCCACAAGCTCCGCAGCGGTCGCCGTGGCACCCGGCCGTAGCACCACCACCGCCTTCGGCACCTCGCCCCACTTCTCGTCCGGCACACCGACCACGGCCGCCTCGTGAACGGCGGGATGCTGGTAGAGGACCCGCTCCACTTCGGGAGAGGCGATGTTCTCGCCACCGGAGATGATCAGGTCGTTCTTCCGGTCATCGATGAACAGGTACCCGTCCTCGTCGAGGTGCGCGACATCGCCGGTGTGGAACCAGTCGTCGGTGAACGCCCGCGCCGTCGCCTCCGGGTCCTTCCAGTAGCCGGAGAAGACCTTCGGACCGCGCAGGAGCACCTCGCCGGAGGTCCCCCTCGGCACGTCGTCGCCGTCGTCGTCGACCACGCGCAGGTCGACGTGGAGCAGCGGCCGGCCCACCGAGCCCAGCTTGCTGAAGACGTGCTCCGGGTCGAGGAACGTGTCGCCAGACACCGTCTCGGTCAGCCCGTAGGAGTCCGCGAGCCAGGCGTTGGGGAAGATCTCGAAGAAGCGCTTGATCAGCGGGGTGGGCATCTTCTCGCCGCCGTTGGTCACGAACCGAACCGTCGCGGTGTCGTAGGCCTGCGGCTCGGGCAGCGCGAGGATGGCGTTCACCATCGCCGGCGCCAGCCACAGGTTGGTCACCGAGTGCTTCTGGATCGCCTCCAGCACGGCGACGGCGTCGAACCTGGGGAGGATGACCACGCTCCCGCCGACGTACAGCGCGCTGACCCCCGGCAGGTCGTAGGCGCCGACGTGGTACATCGGCCCGGACACCAGCGTCCGGTCACCCGACGTCATGCCGAACTCGACCACGTGGTCGAAGGTCTTCCACAGGACGTTCCCGTACGTCAGCGGCACTCCCTTGGGACGCGAGGTGGTCCCCGACGTGTACATCAGCCTGCTCACGTCGTCGGCGCTGGTGTCCACAAAAGACACATCGGTGCCGGTGCCTCGATCGACCACGTCACGCAGGGACGGCGGCCCATCGGCGACCGTCCCGGTCACGATCACCTGCTCGAGGTCGGGGCAGTCGCCCGACAGGCGGCGGGAGTCGTCCGCGAACCGTTCCTCGGCGATCAGGAACCGGGCACCGGAGTGCGCCACGATGTAGCGCCACTCGTCGTACGCGAGCCGGAGGTTCAGCGGCAGGAACACCGCGCCGACCCCGTTGACGGCGAACGTCGAAGCCAGGAAGTCCACGCCGTTGTCGAGCAACAGGGCGACGACGTCACCGCGTTCCAGTCCGACCTCGCGCAGCCCGCTCACGAGCCGCCGGACCAGCGCGGCCAGGTCCGCGTGCGTCAACGACTCGTCCTGGGTACTCACCGCGAGCCGGTCCCCGTGCCGCCACGCGTTGCGCTCCAGCACGCGAGCGACGTTGTACACGAGACTCACCTACCCCTCCGTGTCCGGCCGGACGAGCTCCCACGCGACGTTGACGTGCGGGCTCTCCAGTCGCTCGAACCGGGCACGCACGCGGGCACCCGCCGACAGTCCCGACAGGTCGGTCTCCACACCCGGGCTCGGCGAGACCAACCGCCCGACCATGCGGACGTTGGCCGCACTCTCGAGGGTGACCACGACGATCGTGAACGGGACGGTCCCCGCGAAGTCCACGCTCGGCGACCGGTGTGTCGTCGTCCACGAGTACACCCGCCCGTACGACGCCACCTCGTGCCACTCGAACAGCGACGAGCCACAGAGCAGGCACAGCGGCCGCGGTGGCCACCGGTACTCGCCGCACGCCACACACCTGGGGATCGTCAGCCGGCCGACCGAGCACGACTCGAAGAACGGGACGAGCTCAGGCGCGGTGTCCGCCGCGGCGGGACGCTCAGCCATGGTGCCCCACCGACCCCAGCAGGGCGAGCGACCCGTCGCCCCAGTCGCCCCACCCGGTGACGGCGGCGATCCGCGCGCCGTCCACCTGGCGCCGGCCGGCCTCGCCGCGCAGCTGCCGGACGGCCTCGGTCACGTGGGAGACCCCACCGAGGTGCCCCTCGGCGAGCAACCCGCCGTGCGTGTTCACCGGCAGCCGGCCACCGAGCCGGGTCGCGCCGGACAGGACGAGCTCCGCGGACCCGCCGCGCTCGCAGAACCCGGCCTCCTCGAGCTGGTGGAGGACCTCGAAGGTGAAGCAGTCGTAGACCATGGCGACGTCGACGTCCTCGGGACCGAGACCGGCGGCCGCATAGGCCAGCGGCGCTGCCAGGGTGAGCCCGATGTCGAACCAGTCCTCCCGGTTGGTGAGGTCGTCGGGGCTCTCCGGCCGGGCGGCCGCCGCCGACAGCAACCGCACCGGGCGGCTCTCCGGCAGCCGCTCGGCCCGGTCGGCGATCGCGAGGATCAGGGCGACCGCGCCGTCGGTCTCCAGGCAGCAGTCGTAGCGCTGGTACGGATCGGTGATCATCGGCGCGGCGTAGTACTCGTCGTGGGTCAACGTCCGGCGGTGCATCATGGCGTTCGGGTTGAGCTGCGCGTGCCGGCGTGCGGTCACGGCGACCTCCGCCATCGCCGCCTTGCTCGAGCCGAACTCGATCTCGTGCCGCTTGGCGATGACCGAGTACCACTGCGCGGGCGTGATCCAGCCGTGTGGGCGTTCCAGGTAGGTCCGCAGGTGTTGCCCGGGCAGCGAGCCCACCCGGCTGTCGACCCGGCGCGCCGAGCTCCCGTTGCGTGCGAACACGATGGCGACCGTGTCCGCACGCCCGGAGATCATGATCGCCTCGGCCAGGGCGAGTGCGGCGACACCGGAGTTCCCACCCATCGGCGGGTGCGCGTCCACGACGCACCGGCTCGCGCCCATGTTCGAGACCAGGTCGTCGGCGGAGACGTCACCGCCGAGGGGGATGACGGCGTCGATGTCACCGATGGTCAGACCGGCGTCCGCCAGCGCCCGGCTCATCGCGTCGACGGTGAGCTCGCGGACCGAGCGGTTGCTGCGCCGGGTGAACTCCGTCTCCCCGGTGCCGACCACCATCACCGTGCCCGGCGACGTCATCTGCCGTCCCGCGACGGCCCGGGGACCTCCACGACGGCCGTCCCCGCCGTGACGAGCTCCACGTCGTCCCGCCGGACCGCGAGGTCCAGGCTCACCACCGCGCCGGAGTCCTCTCCGGACGGTTCTGCAGACGCGATCGTCGCCACGCACGTCAGCCGGTCACCCGGGAAGGTGGACAGGAGGTTGCGCGTGGTCATGCCGCGCAGCCGGCCGCCCTCGCCGTCGGCCCAGCCCGCCACCATGTCGCTCAGCCACGTCGCCTGCAGCGGCCCGTGCACGGGCACGTCGGCCAGGCCCTCGCCCAGCGCGAACGAACGGTCGTAATGGATGCGGTGCGGCAGCCAGCACGCCGCACTGAACAGGAACAGGTCGACCTCGTCGACCGTGACCGAGCGGACGCACACGTCACGACCCGAGACGTATCGAGACGTCGCGGGGTCGGAGACCGTTGCTCGGCGGAGCAGTGTTCCGTCGAGCCGCGCGCCCGCACGCCTCGTCTCGTGAATGTCGCCCATAACAGAAACAATACCTGTACCGACCGCTCTACGGAATAGTCGTGACGTTCCTCTGAAATTGTTCGACATCACACTTCGCCGCCTCGGATCGAAACCTGACCCCGGCGATTCCGGCTGTGTTCGTGCGGTGACAAGCGGCGCCCGTTTCCGTGGCGCACGCTGCAAACCCGGCGTCATCAACCTCATCGTCTCCCCTTCACACCGCGATCATTTCCCGAACTCGCGGAACCACCTCCCGCGCGTATCGCCGGATATGCCGGGTGACGTCGTCCCTGCTCATTCCCGGATAGTCGAGGCGAGCGGTCAGGTGCTGTGTCCGGCCGGGAAACGACGCGGCGATTCGCGCCACGACCCGCGCCACGTCGTCCGGGCCGCCGTTGGCGACGTAGCTGCTCGCCGGGTCCAACCCGGCCGACCCCGTGTAAGTGTCGCCGGCGGACTCGAGCCACTTCTCGTAGGTGGACAGCACCTGCCGCACACCGTCCACAAGGGAGCTTGACTCGACCGCGTCGGTCGAGACGGCGGCCATGACACCTGTCACGAGCGGCAGCGGGCCGCGGTCCCCCGCCTCCCGGTCGACGGTCCCGACCCGGTCGAGGATCTCCGCATCGGCGCCGGAGGACGGGATGTAACCATCCGCGATCCGCGCCGCGCGGACGAGTGCCGCGCGTGCCTTGCCGCCGAGAAATATCGGCGGCGCCACCTCTGGGGCCGGGCGACAGACGATGTCACGGAGGTCGATCAGCCGGCTCCGGTAGTCGAACCTCTCACCCCGCCACGCCGCACGGCACACCGCGACCGCGTCCTCGAGCAGGGCGGCCCGGCGGCGGCGGTCCACACCGAACGCCGCATACTCCTCCGGCCGGTATCCGAGCGCGACGCCCAGGATGAACCGGCCAGCACTCAGTCCGGCGACCTGAGCCGCGTCCTCCGCCAGCCGCAGGGGGTGGTACAGCGGGGCGAGCAGTACCTTCGTCCCGATCGTGATCCTCGACGTGCGCGCGGCGACGGCACCGAGCAGCGGGAAGATCGACGAGGAGTACCCGTCCGGTGAGAAGTGGTGCTCGGCCAACCAGAATCCGTCGAGCCCCTCGGCCTCCGCGACCTCGGCCCACTCCGGGATCGCCGACTGCAGGCGCCCCGCCGCGGGTCCGCCGTCGTCGCTCTGACAGTTGAACGGTCCTGCGCCGAACTTCACCACCATACGAACTCCTCAGGCGCTAGTTCGCCCGTGCGATGGGCGCGGACGCCGCACCGAGCGCACGAGTCCGACGCCGTCCGAAGTACAGCGCCACGATCGTGAAGGTCGCCGTGATCACCGCCATGATCGCCCCGAGCGCCGCGATCTCCGGGAAGGTGCCGTTCGACCACAGGTCGAGCATCAGGAAGCCGACGACCGGGGTGCTCGACCCCGACAGCAGTGCCGACCCCGTCACCTCGCTCATGATGAGCACGAACACGAGGATCGCGCCACCCACCATTCCGGGCGCCATCAGCGGCAGCGTCACCGCGCGAAGCGTGCGCACGGGCCCGGCGCCACACATCGCGGAGGCCTCGCCGAGCTCCGACCCGAGCTGGGCGTGCGCGGCCGACGCGGAGACGTAGGCCTGCGGCAGGAAGAACACCACGTACGCCAGGAGCAGGATCGTGATCGTCCCGCTCATCCGGAACGGCGGGGCGGCCAGCACCGTCAGGAACGCGATCGCCAGCAACAGGTGCGACAAACCGCCCGGCGCCTTCGCGAGGGCGTCGACCCAGCGGCCGAGCTGACCTCGCGCACGACCGGTGTACAGCGCGAACACCATCGCCACCGCCAGCGTGATCAGCATCCCGACCACGGCCAGCAGAATGCTGTTCGTCAGCGCCTCACCCAGCGCCGAGCCGTCGAACAGCACCTTTCTGAAGTTCTCCAGGCTGAGTCCCGACAGCGTGAGCTCGGGAGACCAGAAGCCACGCAGTGCGATGTAGACGAGCCCGATCAGGGGCACGGCCGACGAGCAGACCACGAACCCGATCATCAGCACCCGAGCGGGCAGGACCATCCGGCCGAGGTCCACCTTGGACGGACGGATGCCGCGCCCGCCGATCGTGGCGAACCCGCCCGAGCGCAGGATCCGCCGTTGGAGCAGGGACAGCAGCAGGATCGCCGCGAGCAGCATCAGGCTGAGCAACACGGCCGGGTCCGTGCGTGGCGGATACTGGGCGGTGAGCAGGGTGTAGACCCGCACGGAGACGATGTCGATCCCCGCACCCGTGCCGACGATGACGGCGATGGAGAAGGTCGCGAAGCCGATGATCGAACCGAGGAACGCGCCGCTCACGACCGCGGGCCGCACCGCGGGAAGGGTCACCTTGAAGAAGCTGCGCAGCGGGCCGTACCCGCAGACCCTGGACGCCTCCTCCAGCGACGAGTCCAGTTGGGACATCGCGGCCGAGACGGGGAGGTAGACGTAGGGCACGATGTTCAGCGCGTACAGGAACACCAGCCCGGGCATGGTGAAGATGTCCAGCGGGCCGTCGGCGAGGGAGATCCCGAACGCGCCCAGCAGGTCCCGCAGGGCGATGTTCAGCATCCCCGAGGACGGTGAGGTCAGGAACACCCACCCGACCGTCCCGGCCAGCGCCGGCACGAGCAGGGTGGTCAGCGGGAGGATCTCGGCGACGAAGCCGAGACGTGCGTTCGTCCGCTCGTTCAGCCATGCGAAGACGACCGCGATCGAGGTGGCCAGGACCGTCGACAACGCGACGACGACGACCGTGTTGAGGATCGTCCTCCCAACCCCCGGCAGGGCCAGCACCTGCTCGAAGGCGTTCTGGCCGGTGCTCGACGTCCCGGTCAGCACTTCGATGACGGTCTGGCCCAGCGGGAGCACCAGCAGGGCGGCCAGCAGCGCCCACATGACGAACACGAGCCCGCCCAGAAAGCTCTTGGGCCGCACCCGCCGCCACAGGCGCGACGCCGCCCCGGGGATGGCGACCCGGGCCGGCACCAACTCAGCCTGAACCATGCTCAGTCCCCACCCTGCCCGAACAGCCGGACGTCGTCCACCTCGGTGCCGAGGTGGACGACCTCACCGGGCTGGTGCGGGATCTCCCGCGAGGACAGCGCGCGGATCTCGATCCCGTTGGGGAGCCGGAAGATCGCGTCGTGGTAGATGCCGAAGAAGCGCTTGAACAGGAGCTCACCCGCGAACGTGGGGCCGGACACGCTCCTGTCCTCGGACACGTCCGTCGGCGCCGCGAGCAGGACGGTGCGCTCCGGGCGCCATGCCAGGTGGACGGTCGAGCCCGGCTCGGGTACCTGTCCGGTGGGCAGCGGGAGCCGGACCTCGTCGCCGGCTCCCGTGTCACCGTCGAACCTGACGTCCACGGACCGCTCGCCCACAGACATGATCGTGCCGGGCACCTCGTTCACCGAGCCGATGAAGTTCGCGACGTACCGGGACACCGGACGGTCGTAGACCTCACTCGGCGAGTCGAGCTGCTGGACCACGCCGTCGCGGAGCACCGCGATCCGGTCCGCCAACTCCAGCGCCTCGACCTGGTCGTGGGTGACGTAGACCGCCGTGAAGTTGACGCGCTTCTGCATCTCGAGGAGCTGGACGCGCAGCTCCTCCCGAACCTTCGCATCCACATTGGACAGTGGCTCGTCGAACAGGATGATCTTCGGCTCGGCGACCAGTGCTCTGGCCAACGAGACCCGCTGCTGCTGGCCACCGCTGAGCTTGCCCGGCAACTGGGTGGCGATCTCCGACACACCGACCAGTCGCAGCGCGTCGTCCACTCGCCGGCGCCGCTCCTCCTTCGGCACCCGGGCGGCCCGCAGCGGATAGGCGACGTTGTCCTCCACGGTCATGTGCGGGAACAACGCGTAGGACTGGAACATCATCGCGATCCCTCGACGCTCGGGGGGCCGGTTGACCCCTGCCGAGGCGTCGAAGACCGCGGTGTCACCCAGGGCGATGCTCCCGCGGTCCGGGATCTCGAGGCCCGCGATGCAGCGGAGCAGCGTCGTCTTGCCACAGCCACTCGGGCCGAGGAGCACGACGAACTCACCCTCGCGGATCGTCAGCGAGATGTCGTCGACAGGTGTCACGACGGATCCGTTGGCGCGCCTGAAGGACTTCGTCAGACCCTGCACGGTGAGTGCGGGAGGTTCGTCCCGCTCCTCGACGACGTGCCCAGTGGGCGTCGCGGTCGCCACGTGTGTCATCCCAATACTCCGCACGTTCGCCTCAGGTGATGCCCAGCAGGTCGAGGATCTTCGGCAGTTCGGCCTTCACCTGGTCGACGGGTGGGTCGACGGTTCCGGACGGCATTTCCAGCGCGCCTTCGAGAGGGCCGAGAGGCGACGCGGTCTTGTGTGCCGCGTTGTAGATCTGCTGGCCTTCCTCACTCGCCATGAAGGCGATGAACAGCCGAGCCGCGTTCGGGTGCTGGGCGTCGGTCACGGCCGCCTGGAAGTGCGGGCTGCGAATGGCCGGATCTTGGAACACGAAACTCTTGATCGGCGCTCCCTTGTCGAGCAGTGGCGCAAGGCTCACCTGCGGGCTGCCGATCAGCGCACCGCCCTCACCCGCGCCGAGCAGCTGCACACCGGTGAGCGTGTCGGTCACCCGCGGGTTCTGCGCGCCAATGCCCTCGAGATAGGACTCCCCGAGCTCGGGGTCGTGCAGCACCATGTTGAAGAAGCTCGCCCATGCCGTCGAGTTCCGCGGATCGCTCACGATGAGCTTGTCCTTGAGCCTCGGATCGAGCAGGTCC
Source organism: Actinophytocola sp. (assembly GCF_050699935.1). Classification (NCBI taxonomy): domain Bacteria; kingdom Bacillati; phylum Actinomycetota; class Actinomycetes; order Pseudonocardiales; family Pseudonocardiaceae; genus Actinophytocola; species Actinophytocola sp. The sequence goes on along the minus strand of NZ_JBOHGB010000031.1, from coordinate 15,210 downwards.
TTCCACGTCTTCGGCTCGAAGTCGCCCACCACCTTCGTGTTGTACGACCCGACGAAGACGTTGTACGCGACGATCATCGCGGAAGGGTTCGCCATCTCGTCGTCGGACCACTCGGCGATCTCCGGAAGCACGACCTCTTCGGTCTTCAGCGGAGTGATCCAACCTTCCTTGTCCGCCTCGTCGAAGAACGCCTTGTCCACCGTGAGAATGACGTCCGCGCTCGGCGCGCCGGCGGAGACCTCGGACTTGAACCGCTGGACGAGCGGACCACTCGAGAGGCGTACGTTCTCGACCTCGATCCCGTACTTCTCGGTGAAAGCCTTCACGATCTGCTCGGCCGCGCCCGGGTCACTACCCGAGTACCAGACGAGTTGCCCCTCCTCCTTGGCCAACTCCTCGATGTCGGCCGAACTGCTGCCCACGGTCCCGGCCGCCTCGTCCGCACTGCTACCGCACGCGGCAACGAGAGCCGCGGCCAGGGGGACGACGACCCATCGAATTCTACTGCCGATTCGAGCGCCCATACTGCCACTCATCGAGCCTTCTCCAATATCACGTCGATGTGTTTGAAATCGAGCTGCTGTTACAATGCGAGTGCTCGACGACTCATGCTTCACTAAGCTCAGCGCGGCGCGCAGGTTCCGCCGGAACTGACACGTCGTCTCATATGGACGACCGATTGCGCAATCCTAATCGACCACTCTGTACAAAGCAACTACCAATCTTCTGGATGCTCGTAAATCGAGTCGCGTTCGTTGCTATTCTGGAATTTGAACGCCATTTCACAACCGGCGCGACGGAAACGGTCGAGTCGGTGGCTGACGGTATTTCCGGCGGCGGTTCCGCACCAACCATTTTCAGACGAGTGTGGCTATTTCACGATATGCGTCCAGCGCGGCAGCTGGCTCACCGAGGAACTGGATCGCGACGTGGTCGGCCCCCGCGTCATGGTGCCGACGTATTCGCTCGGCGACCCGGGCTGGCGACCCCGACACCACGATGGCATCGACCAGCCGGTCGCTCGGAGCCCCCGAAAGATCCTCCGTCAAGCCGAGTTTCTCCCAGTTCCGCGTGTAGTTCGGGAACTGGAGGTACCGAGTGAGGAACGCTCGAGCCGTGGCCCGGGCGCTGGCGGGATCGCTACCAACCGCGACGGTCTGCTCCGGCATGACGAGCCCGGCACCGACGATCCGCCGCGCCAATCCCGTGTGCTCGGGAGTCACGAGGTAGGGATGGCACCCGGCACAGCGCTCGGCCGCCATACCGAGCATCTTCGGCCCCTGCGCGCCGAGCACGACCGACGAGCTCGGCATTCCCGCGGCGGCCAGGCCGTCCAGATAGGACCGCATCCGCCGCAGCGGCGCCTTCGCGGACCCGAGACCGTGCTCGGCGATCGGCTTCGCATGGCTCACCCCGAGCCCGAGTAGAAACCGCTGCGGAAACCGGTCGAGCGCGCCGGTCAGCACGTCGACCACCGCGCGGGGCGGTTCGGCCGCGATGTTCGCCACGCCACTCGCGACGACCAGGTTCTCGGTGGCCGCGAGCATGTCCTCGAAGTAGCGCAGCGACCTGTTGTCGATGCTGCCGGGGAGCCAGAGTGCCGGCACGCTCGCCGTCTCGCACTCGACCGCGAGCTTCACGGCGGCCTCGCGGTCGGGCACGTGGCGCATGGACGTCCAGAGGCCCGTCCGGCCAAGCCGTTCGGCCATCGACGTGATCACGCCTGGCCGCTCGTCACTGTCCACTTCGGCTCCTCGTCGTTCGGCCGGCACACGTCATGGGTGAGTACCGGTCGCAGGCCGATGTCGGCCGCGTACTCCTCGGCCGGTTCGAAGGAGGTGGCACTGCCGACCTCCGGCTCACCCCGATGAGCCCACGGATTCACCACGACCCGGTCGATCCCCGCCTCGCCGAGGTCGTGGAGCTCGTCGCGGCTCGCCAGCCCACGCACCGCACCGCTGATCTCGAAGTCCTCCGGGTTTCCGCCCCGTTCCCGCCGGATCGTCCGGAACCGGTGCGTGAACTCCCGAGCCACCTCCGGCGAGCAGATTCCCTGCCTCGGCGGAGACGTGTCCAGCCGGTCGAGGTGCCCGTACCAGCCGTCGCAGCGCGCGGACCGGCGGAACGCGGCCTCGGAGTACCCGCCGCCGACGATTCGTGACCGCCGCGGACCCACGACCGGCTTCGGATAGAAGCCGATCGGCGGGAACGAGTAGTACGTGCCGCCATACGACGGGAACGACTCGTCGGAGAACAGCACCTCGAAGATGTCGAGGATCTCGTCCATCCGCCGGCCTCGGGTGGTGAAGTCCGCCCCGGCGAGGTCGAACTCCTCCCGCATCCACCCCACGCCCCAGGCGAACTCCAGCCGACCGCCGCAGAGGTGGTCGAGCGTCGTGAACGCCTTGGCCGTGATGACCGGGCTGCGCAGCGGGGCGATGTAGATGCCGACGCCGAGCCGGATCGTCGAGGTCGCCGCGGCGACGTGTGACAGCACCAGCATGGGATCCAGCCACGCCGTCGTCACGGTGAACGGCTGTGCTCCCCCACCGGCCGGGTACTCGGACTCGGCCGCCACCGGCACGGCGAGGTGCTCCCCGAGCCAGAGCGACTCGAACCCGAGCTCCTCGGCCCGGCGCCCCGCCGCCAGCATCAGGTGCGCCGGCAGCGGCGCGATGTTCAGCCCGACCCGCGGCAGCACGCGTCAGCCCTGCGGGAAGTAGCGGCGGTACCGCACCAGCTCGTCGGCGACGAGGTTGTTCCCCGCGAACGCCGCCCGCACCGTCTCGGCGGTCCACCCACTGTCGCGATAGGAGACTCGGCTCGGCCTCGGCTGCGGGAACGTCGCCAACCGCTCGCCGCCGATGGCGATCGCCTGCCCCGTGATGTGGGCGCTGGCGTCGCTGGCGAGGAACAGCGCGAGCGGAGCCACGAGTTCCGGGCCCGGCACCACGCGGCCCGGAGTGGCCAGCTTGGGATGGTCGGTCATCCGGCTCCGGCCGGACGGCACGATGGCGTTGCACCTCGCGTAGGGGGCGATCGAGAGTGCCACCGCGCGCGTGAGCCCGAGAATGCCTTCCTTCGACGCGGAGTAGTTCGGCTGGTTCGGGTTCCCTTCCAGGCCACCGGACGAGCTGAACGTCATGATCGAGCCGGACTGCTGCTCCCGCATCTGAACGCACGCGGGCTGCAGCACGGTGAAGTGGCCCTTGAGGTTGGTGGTCAGCACCAGGTCCCAGTCGTCCTCGGACATCTCGAAGATCGACGCCGGCCGCATGATCCCGGCCGCACAGGCGACGACGTCGAGGCTGCCGAACGCCTCGACCGCGGTGCCGATGATGCGCCGGCCGCCGTCCATGGTCGCGACGGAGTCCGTGGACACGATCGCCTCACCACCGGTATCGATGATCGCCTTCACGACCTCCTCGGCGGGTCCCGCCGACGGCCCGGACCCGTCGACCTCCACACCGATGTCGTTGACCACCACCCGTGCGCCGGCCGCGGCCAGCGCCTTCGCGATCGCCGCGCCGAGCCCCCGCCCGGCTCCCGTGACCACCGCGGCTTTTCCGGTCAGATCAATACTCATTGGCTGGCTTACCTTCTCATCGATGTGGTAGCTCGACAGTCGCCGTTCCGTGGCAACTGAGCTCGTCGTCCTGCCGGTGTGCCCGGATCGCCAACTCGACCCGGGTGCTGTCCTGCCCCGGTGAGACCGACACGACCTCGCCGGTGATCTTCAGCAGGTCACCGACGAGGTTCGGCAACCTGAGCCGCACGTCCAGCACCCGCAACCGGCCGGCGTCGCCCATCCAGTCCGTGACGAACTGCCCCATCCAGCACATGCGCAACCAGCCGTTGTCGTAGACGGCGGGCATGCCCACGGCTTTGGCGACGTCGGGGTTCATGTGCCCGGCCGCCGGCGGCACGCGCTCGAGCAGCCAGCCGAGCGGCCGGTGGGTGGGCGCCTGCTCGGGATGCTGGCGGTAGAAGTGCCGGTTCTTGACCGCCAGCTCCCCGCTCATCACGTTTCCGATGGCCATGGCGAACGCGATGATGTCCTCGATCACCAGTGGGCCCTTGAGCCTGCGCGGCAAGGCTTCGCCGACGGTGACGCTGTCGCCGTACCGCGGCTCGGCACCGCGCCGCCGGTAGCTCACGATCTCGTTCTCGATGGCCTCGATCTCCGACTCGCTCGGCTGGAAGCGAGGCCGTTCGACCTTGAGCCCGCCAGGCGAGCCCGGTCGCGGCTTTCGGAACGTCTTGGAGTGGTTCACCGCGAGGAGCCGGCCGTTCGTGTCCCGGTACTCGGTGCGACCGCACATGATCAGCGTCCGACCCGACCGCTTCCCCATGACGTCCTTGATGTCGTCCAGCTCCGCGCTGACGTCGATCTGCTCGTCCTCGAGCACGGGCGTCTCGAACTCCCATCGGCTTCCGGCGTGAAAGCCTTGCAGTCCAGGGAAAGCCGGACAGACGCCCGGGGGGAACACGCTGTACAGGTACGTCGGCGGGGCCATGATCCGGTCGTGCCCGTGCTCACGTGCGTACGCCTTGTCGCACCAGAGCGGGTTGTCATCGCCGCACCCGTAGGCGAAGTGCCTGATCGACTCCCGCGTCGCGATCGTGTTGAACAGCTCCGGGAGCCGGACCTTCTCACCAATCAGCTTGCGAGCCTCGGCCAGCTCCTCGTCCTCGATTCCACTGGTCGTCTGGAACAATTACGACACCTCTCATGACGTGCGCGACCGGCCGGATCCAACAGCTCATTCCCGCGTATTTCCAGCACGAATCACACAGCCCGGGATGGGCTGCGACATGGCATTTCGGAGCGGTCACCCCGTCGCCACTGACGCCCTACGTCGCGTCCAGCGCCGCGAAGCCCATGGCGGACTCCCATCTCGACGACGAGCTTTGTACTGACTGCTCAACAGTATGGGTGCCACCCGTCGAGAACGCAAGGGGTGCCAACCCTTCATATCGGCGTTGACGTGCGACGTCCTCGCATACGGTGACCGTCCACATGCGCATCCGTCACGGGCGGGTGGGCGCGCATGTGGGCGCAGAGGACTCCCGGGAGACACGCGGAGGCCGCGGGAGCCGTGGCTCCCGCGGCCTCCGTACGGTCACCGCCGGACTACGAACCGGCCTTCTTGTCGCGACCCACCCGAATACCGTCGAAGAATATTCCGCAATAGATGTCGGACACGATCTTCGGGTCCATGTCCGGGTGGCGCTGCACCCACTGGTAGGTGTAGTGGTGCATACCGAGAAAGGCCAACGAGGTCATCGGCGGGTCGTCTATCTCGAACTCCCCCTCGTCGACGCCCTCAGCCAGCAGGTCACCGACGATTTTCTCGAATACGGCCCGCTTGCGTTTGAAGTTGACCCGCCGCTGCCCCGTCAACGACCGGTACTCGTGCAGGAAGACCCAGACGTGGTCCCGACGTTCGATGATCGCGCGCAGCAGGACCTCGGAGATCATCCTCAGGCGTGCGGACGGGCTGCACTCCAGGGCCTTGATTTTGCGGGCCTCTTCGAGCAGGGGATCCATGACGCGGTCGTGGATCTCTTCCAGGAGCGCCTCTTTCGAGTTGATGTAGTAGTAGAGGGCTCCCCGGGCGAGCTGTGCGGCGTCACCGATCTCGCGGATGCCCGTGGCGGCGTAGCCGTTTCGAGCGAACAACTCTGCGGCCTGGTCTACTATCTCATTCCGGCGGATTGCGTACTGAGTATTGCTCGGACGTTGCTTCCGCGTGCGACCCACCATGCTGTCTCCCTGTATGACGCCCCGAGGTACGCATCGTACCCGTCCAACTCGGACGGAAATCGCTTCTTCGGACCATTCATTCCTCGATGAGGACCGCGTCGTTCGGGCAGGCATGTGCCGCGTCCGTCACCCGGCCATGCAGGTCGGCCCTCAACTCACCACCGATCAGCACGACCGCGATCTCGTCGTCACCGATGTCGAACACCTCGGGCGCGACGCTCACGCACGCCCCGTATCCGCAGCATCTGTCCCGCGCCACGTCAACTCGCATCGTCGTATTCTCCCACGCGGACAGGCTACAGTTCGACCGGTCGACCTAAACTTTCGCGACGCGCGCCCGGCAGGTGACGAGCCGTCGCGGGCGGGGGTTGGCCGCGCCGGCTCACGGTTCGTGCGTGCGCGATGACGTCAGGTGCGCGCCGACGACCGGGCTCGCGAAACCGAGGAACGTCCGTTCCAGGTCACGGTCGCTGACCGGGTTGTCGGGCTCGCCGTACGGGTGGTCGACCTGGACACTCCGTTCACCGTGGACAGTGCGGGCAAGAGCCTACGGGCGCGGCGGAGATGGAACCGCCGGTAGTCGACCCGGCCGGTCGTGGTCAGGTCCGTGGTCAGCACGCCCGTGATCAGGTAGCCGCTGAGCGCGAAGATCGTCACGACACCAACGACACCGGCGCCGGGGAGGTGTCGGGGAACGCGTGACGCAACATCACGAGCAGGATCGTGATCCCCCGCGACACGTCGAGGCCGACGATCCGTCCACCTGAGACACTCACCTGACGATCCCCGGCACCGACCGGACGAGCCGGTCCAAGAACTCCGGGTAGGTCAGCCCGTCGGCGGCGAACATCTTGGGCACCTGGGACTCGGCGGTCATCCCCGGCATCGTGTTGACCTCGTTGAGCACCAGCCCGTCCGGGGTCAGGAAGAAGTCGACCCTCGCGATGCGGCGGCAGCCGAGCGCGTCGTACACCCGCAGGGCCGAGTCTGTCAGCGCCTCGGCCTCGGTTTCGGTCAGCTGAGCCGGGATCACGAATGCGGCGCTTCCGTCGTACTTCGTCGCGGTGTCGAACAGGTGCCCGTCGACGAGAGAATCTCCAGCGGCGGCCCTACCCCGGCGCCCGCCGTCCGGGTCGTCGAGCACCGCGACGTCGACCTCCCGGCCGACCACCACCTGCTCCACCAGCACCCGGTCGTCCAGGGCCGGCGCCGCCCGCAGTGCCGGTTCGAGCTCCTCCTCGGTGGCGACCAGGCGCACTCCGAAGCTCGACCCCGCGGCGACCGGCTTGACCACCACTCGCCCGTCGAAGACCACGGTCGGTAGGTTGGCCTCGGTGACCAGCCGGCCCGGCGCGGTGCGCACGCCGACGGCCTCGGCCACCAGCTTGGTCGCCCACTTGTCCATCGCGAGTGCACCGGCGCCCCGACGCAGGGGATGCCCGCCAGCTCGCACAATGCCGCGAGGGTCCCGTCCCTCACCTCGTGGTCCGTGCACCAGAGGCATCACCATGTCGCACTCGGCCATCACCGCGAGCGCGGCAGCGAGGCTGCCGGCCGTCGAGGAGCCGAGCGGCTGCTCGTCCGGGCCCAGCCACCTGCCGTCGCGGCGGATGGTCAGCGCCACGACCTCGTACCGGGCCGGGTCGAGCGCCGCGCGCACCGAGGCCGCGGAGGCGAGGGAGACGGCGTGCTCGCAGTTCTGTCCGCCGCCGATCACCGCCACCCGGAGTCGCCCGGTGTTGAATGGTTCGCTCGCAAGCTCGCCACCGGACGCTCCGCCGCACGCGGGGACCGATTCGAGTCACGATCTCGTGCGGGATGGTGCCTGCCCAGCCCGCCCAGTCGTCGACGGTCGGCTCACCGCCGTCGCCCGGGCCGAACACCACCGCCTCGGCGCCCGGATCGACCGGCTCGTCCCCCAGATCCACCACGGCCTGGTCCATCGACGAGCAGCCACCTGACGATCCCGGGCTGATCGCCCTAACCGTCGCCGAGATCAACACTTGTTCCTACCGGCCACCCGCCACCAACAGTCCCAAGCCCACCATCCGCACTGAGTCTGGCGGCGACGCCGCCACCAAGCCCGCGCCCGAAGGTTCCACCACCGCACCCGACTCCGCCGACGAGCAGCAACAACATGACGAGATCAACGTGGAAGGGTCGGCGGCTGGCGCGGTGGCGTGTAATCGGCTTCAGGTCTGGGCGCTCCTGCCGGCCGCCAGGCCGACGCCTCAGACCGTCGGGTCAGGCTCGCGGCAAGCGGACGACGACGCCGAGCACGGTGCTTGCGGTGAAGTATCCGGCTCGGCGTGAGTCGTAGCTGGCGGCCTGGTTGTCGCCGAGCACAACCAGCCGGCCGGCCGGGACCCGCGGCTCGCTGGCGTACCGCAGCGCCGGCACGGTGTCTCGGGGGACCGGGTCCCCAGCCACGGCGGCGACCCGTTTGATCAGCCAGGGTGGGTCACCCGGCTCGGGCCGGGTGACCGCTCCGGTTGGGCGGGCCAGTACGACCAACTGTCCGCAGTGGATGCGCTCGGCACCGGTGCGGCGGACCAGCACGCGCTGACCGGCGCTCAGCGTCGGCTCCATGCTGGTGCCCTCGACGAGCACGGAGACGAACCGGCGCCGCAACGCGATCACCGCGGCGGCCAGGGAGACCGCCAGTGCCGCGCCGATGGTCGCCCCGATCATCCCGGGACGACCCGCGCATCAACCGTCCCGGGTTGGTAGCCCTCGGCCTGCATGTGAAACAACCGGGCATACTCGCCGCCGGCCGTCAGCAGGGCGTCGTGCGACCCGTGTTCGGTGATCCGTCCACCGGACAGCACGACGATCCGGTCGGCATCGCGGATGGCGCCGAGGCGGTGCGAGATCAGCACGCTGGTGGCGCCTGCCCGATGCCGCCGCAACTCTCGATGAATCTCGTACTCGGCGGCCGCGTCGAGACCGGAGCTCGGCTCGTCCAGGATGAGCAGGTCTCTCCGGTCCCGCATGAACGCCCGAGCCAACGCCAGCCGCTGCCACTGCCCACCCGACAGCAACACGCCCGTCCCCGACCCTTCCTCAACCGAACCGGGCTCCGGGGCGAACAGCCGGGACAACAGGGTGCCGTATCCGCGCGGCAGCGACCTGACGATCTGGTGGACGCCGGCGCGCCCGGCGGCGGCACGGATTCGGGTGTCGTCGTCGAGGCCGGTCACGTCTCCGAGGCCGATGTTCTCCGCCGCCGACAGGTCGTAGCTCATGTAGTCCTGGAACAGCGCGCCGATGTGTTCCCGCAGCTGCACCACCGACAGCTTCCGCAGGTCGACCCCGTCCCACAGGATCGCTCCTCGCTCGGGGTCGTAGAACCGGCACAGCAGCTTGACCAGGGTGCTCTTGCCCGCGCCGTTGAGTCCGACCAGCGCCGTCGCCTGGCCGTGCGGGATCACCAGGTCGACCCCGCGCAACACCCAGTCCTGGTCCGGGGCGTACCGGAACCACACGTCGCGCAGCTCGATCCCGCGGCCAAGCGCCGGCACGGGCACCGGGTCCGCCGCGAGCGCGAGGTCAGGCTCGGCCTCCAGCACCGTCCGGAAGTGGCCGTACATCAGCAGCGCGTGGTGGACCATGGCGACCTGATCGACGATGGTGCCCATGCCGGCCAGCAGCCCGGTCATCCCGGCGACGAACGCGGATACCTCACCGAGGGTCAGACCGCCTCGGCTGGCGGAGATGATCGCCCAGACCAGACCACCGCCGCCCACCGCCGCGCTCAGCACGCTGAGACCGACCTGCAGCCGGAGTTCCCGACCGTCCAGCCGCCGGCGTTCCCGATCGGCGACCGCCAGCTCTCCGAGCATCCGCATCCGGAACAGCTCGAACAGTCCGAGCAAGCGCAGCTCCTTCGCCGCGGCGAGACTGGTCTGCAGCTCCATGTAGAACAGCTCGCGGCGCTCGACCGGGCTGATCCGCCACAGGAGCTGCGCGCGGGCGCGGCTGAGTTGGATCTGCGCTACCAGCGCCGGTACGCCGCCGAGTATTGCGAACGCCGCGGCGAGAGGGCTGATCACCGCGAGCACGCCGACCAGCCCGACGAGGGTGATGGTGCTCTGGGTCATCGCGATCAGGCCATCGACGACCTGCGCCGGCACGGACCGGCCGGCCGTCTGCGCCATCCGCAGCCGGTCCTGGAAGGCCGGGTCCTCCAACCGCGCCAGCCCTACCTGCCGGGCGGTGGCCAGGTAGAGGTCCGACTGCGCGTGCCAGCCGATCCGGCGGCCAGCCTGGTTGTGGACGTACGTCGTGATCGCCGGCAGCACGGCGGTGCCGAAACCGGCCGCCGCCAAGCCGATCGCGCCGGTCAGCCAGGCTCCGCCACCGGCAGCCAGGGCATCCAGCACGTCCTTGAGCAGCCATACACCGGCCACCGGCAGCGCACCGGCCACGACGGTCCCCGCGACATAGCCGACCAACCAGAGCGGGGCAGCCCGCCAGGCCAGCCGGACCGCCGAGCACACGTTGGCGGCGAGCCTCCCTGCACCGGCGTCCGGAGCGTCGTTCATCAGGCGAGTCAGCCGGCGACCGCGGCGGGCAGCTCGCCGACCGCGGAGCCGCTCACCCGCGCGATGTCGCCGTCGAGCAATACGAACGCGGGAAACCCTCGCACCGCAAGCGATTCGCTCACCGGTCCGTCCACCGGCTCCCGCACCACCTGTGCCGCCGCGGCGAGCCGCTCGACGTACGACGCGGACTCCGCCTCGGAACCGACCACGACCGCCAGCGCCTGGCGCCGGCCGCCCGGATGCGTCCGCGCATAGGCGACGAACTCGTCCAACTGAACCTCGCAGGCCGCGCAACCCGGCGAGAACACACCGACCAGGGTGGTGCCGGCGAGGTCGTCCCGGCTCACCCGCGCGCCGTCCACCGTGCGGGCGTCGAAGTCCGCGACGGCGCGACCCGCTTCGAGGACGATCGGCTCGCTCGCCGGACGTCGGCCGAACCCGTCGAGCAGTTCGGTGTGTTCGCTCAGCCGGCGGATGATCCCGAACGAAAACAGCAGGTTGACCACGCCGAGCAGACCGACCAGGACGACCGCGGCGGTGAGTGCTGCCATCTCAGCTCCTCGTAGGCGAAACCGGTTGCGTGGGACGGGTCGGCGCGAACAGCTCGACCAGGTCGTCGAGGCGGACCAGGATCAGCGCACCGAGGGCTCCGCCCGCCAGGCCGACCACAGCGCCGGCGAACTCGGCGGTCCCGTCGCCGGTCAGCGCGCGCACCACCAACCCGGCGAGCACCACCGCGATCAGGAACCCGTTGCGGACGAGGTGACGGCCGCCGAGCGGCCGCGCGGTCGCTCCGAAGCACGCGCACGTGGCCCGCGCGCCGCGCCGCAACGCCAAGGCGATCCCCACGGTCAGGACCGCGAGCAGCACACCAGCCATGATCAGTGACACCAGGCCGACAGCCGGCCCGGCCGGTGCCAGGCCGATGCCGGCCAGAATGGTCCAGCCGAGTCCGACCGCCACGGCCAGCTCCGCGGCCGTGACCACCACGGCCACCGGCCGGATGAGGCGCTGCGGCATCATCCGCAACGGCCGCAGCGATGCCGCGAAGGCGCGCTGCGCCACCAGCTTGCTCCACGCGGACAGTCCAAAGACGACAGTGGGTACGGCCAGCAGGCCGATCAGCAGGTAGGACAAGCCAGTGTCATTAGCACGCGACGCACGACGACCCGGTCGGCTGACAGTTGCAGTTGTAGCACTGGCGCCTACGACGGCCACCTGAGCAGGTGCCGCAGCTCTGGACCACGCAGTCACCGCACGGACATGCCCCGGCCGTCGTCTTCGGGACCACGAAACTCACCAAGCGGTCCGCCATACTTCCGATGATTGCGCGCATCACGACTCCCTCCGGGAGGTTCTCGAGCCGGCCGAACGTCCAGCTCGCCGCCAAGGTGGAGTCTGGCAAACCCCGCCTTCAGATCTGCTTCACCGCCGTTCCGTTGACGGTCGCGGTGCCCTGCCGCAGCTGCCGGATCTCCGCGAGGCCGGCCAGCGCAACGCGTTCGACGGCGTGGTCCCCGATCGCGCGGGCGATGTGGAGCGCGTAGACGTGCAGTCGTTCGGCCACCGGGCCGGGCGGGTCTGTCCCGGGGCCGGCACCGAGCACCTGGCGATGCACCTGTTGCAGCTCGGCACCGGGCTCGATGCCGAACTCCTCGACCAGGACGTCGCGGGTACGCAGATACGCGGTGAGCGCGTCCGCCCGCCGACCCGACCGGTACAGCGCGAGCATCAGCTGTGCGGTGAACCGTTCCCGCAACGGGTACTCGACGACGAGCCTGCGCAGGTGGGGTACTCGCGCGACATGCCGGCCGAGGGCCAGTTCCGCGTCGATGAGCCGCTCTTCGGCATCGAGCCGCCGCTCCCCGATCGGTGCGACGTCGCGAGACTGCAGCACGCTCGAAACGATGTCGGCACAGGCCGGGCCCCGCCACAGGCTCAGCGCCTCGCTCAGCAGCGCGGCCCGCCGGGCAACGTCGGATGTGGCGGTGGCGACGCCGAGCAGCGTGTCGAACCTCAGCACGTCGAGCTGATCCGGGTCGACGCGGATCAGGTAACCGCCGGGGTCGGTCTGGATGAGGTCGTGCCCGTCCAGGACCTGGCGCAGCCGCACAATGTAGGTCTGGATCACGCGCCGAACCTGCGCGGGCGGCGTGTGCTCCCAGAGTCGGTCGCCGATTCGCTCCAACGAGACCGGCCGGCCGGCGCACAACAGCAGAGTGGCCAGCAAGGTGCGCAGCCTGGGGCCGCCGAGCCGGACCGGTTGCCCGGCGCGGGTCACTCGCACGGTCCCCAGCACCGAGAAATACAGTCGTTGCGACATGTTCCGAGTTCCGTCCCCTCTCCACCAGAGTCCACAATGGAGGGTCGTCTCAGCGAGCTCTGCCGTGGGTGTCGGCGCGGGCATCGGTGATGACGGCGGTGAGCAGCAGCGCGACGAACTCCCCACCGACGGCCGGAGGGAGCAGGCCGACGATCGGGGCGCGGTCCTCCGGGGCGCTGGTGGTGCCGACGCCGGCGATCACGCAGATCGCGCCGAGGGCGGACGCATCGCTCAGCCCGGCGAGCACGGCGCGGGCCTCCGCGTGCGCGGCGAGCGCCGAACCGATCGACGACACGGCCGCGACCGCCGCGACCGGATCCACCATGGCGTTGGCGCGTGACGCATCGCCACGTGCGATGGCGTCGACGTACGCGCGGACGGCGGCCACCAGCGCATCGTCGTCGTCTTCGGCGAGGTTCGTGACGAGGATCCCGGCGGTGACACCCACGGCGACCAAGACCGCGAGCACGCCGATCATGGCCCGCCCGGGCCGCCACCGCTTCGCCGCGCGGTTGCCGATCGCGATCCGATCCCTCATCGGGTGGAGCGTGCCGGGTCGGTCTGGTCAGGAACCTTGACGAGAACTTGACGGCATGCGGGCACATTCCGCGCACACGGATGGGGATGTACGGTCACGGATCCGGCTAGGCTGAAGCGCCACCTCAGCCGACCTCGGTGGCGGCGATGTCCACGCCCAGGGGAGGGCAGCGTGGCGCCTCAACGTACTGGCCAGACGATGGAACTGCGGCTGCTGGGCGCGGTGCGACTGTGGCACCGTGGCCGGGAGGTTCCTCTCGGCCGGCCACGGCAGCGGTGCGTTCTGGCCGTGCTGGCCATGACACCCGGCGAGCCGGTCGGGGTGGATCAGCTCGTGTCCCGCGTGTGGGGCGAGGCGCTGCCCGGCGATCCGCGCAACGTGCTCTACACCCACGTCTCACGGCTGCGGCGAGCGCTGGCCGCGGCCGACCCGGACGGCGGGCGAGATGGTGGGCGATCCGTGCTGCGGCGGGTCAGCGGCGGGTATCTGCTGGACGTCGAAGAGGATGCGATCGATCTGTACCGCGCCCGTCGGCTCACGGCCCGCGCGCGGGCGCTCGCCGGCCGGGACTGGGACGGCGACCTGCGGGCCGTGGAGCTAATGGTCGAGGCCAGCCGGCAGTGGCACGGCGTGCCACTCGCCGGGCTGAGCGGCGGCTGGGTGGAGCGGACCCGGGAGGGGCTCGGTCACGAACGGCTGGCGCTGCTCTCCGACGGGTACGCCGCGCGGCTACGGCTGGGCCAGCACGCCTCGGTAGTCGGACCGCTGTCGGACCTGCTCGCCGACAGTCCGATGGCCGAGCCGGTCGCCGGCATGCTGATGCTCGCGCTGTACCGCTGCGGGCGCCAGGCCGAGGCCCTCGGAGTCTACGCACGGCTGCGGCGCCAACTCGTCGAGGCGCTCGGCGACGAGCCCGGTGGCCCGTTGAGGCAGCTGCACGAGCAGGTCCTGCGCCGCGATCCGGCACTGGACCGGCCGGCTCCCACGCACGCCGGCCGGACGGAGACCGGCGACATGCCCGTGACGACGCCAGCGCAGCTGCCGGCCGACGTGCCGGGCTTCGCCGGCCGCGAGTCCGACCTGGCCCGGCTGGACTCACTGCTGGCCACGACCGAACCGCCGGCCGCCGTGGTGCTCTCGATGATCGACGGCACCGCCGGGGTGGGCAAGACCGCGCTCGCGGTGCACTGGGCGCACCGGGTCCGCGAGGTCTTCCCAGACGGCCAGCTGCACGTCAACCTTCGCGGCTACGCGCAGGGCGCTCCCCCGCTGCGGCCGCTCGACGCGCTGGCCCGGTTCCTGCACGCGCTCGGCGTGCCCGCCGAGCGCGTTCCGTCCGATGTGGACGAAGCGGCGGCGCTGTACCGCAGCCTGCTCGCCGACCGGCGGGTGCTGGTGCTGCTCGACAACGCCGCCGCCGCCGACCAGGTGCGGCCGCTGCTGCCCGGCGGTGGCGGGTCGCTGGTCCTGGTGACCAGCCGCGACCACCTCGGCGGCTTGGTGGCCAGGGACGGTGCGCGGTCGCTGCCCCTGGAGGTCCTGACACCGGAGGAGGCCGAGGCGCTGCTCCGCGCTGCCCTGGGCGTCGAGCGGGTGCGGGCCGAGCCGGCGGAGGTCACCGAACTCGCCCGGCTGTGCGGGTACCTGCCGTTGGCGCTGCGGATCGCCGCGGCCAACCTGTCCGGCCGCGCACGGGAACCCGTCGCCGACTACGTGGTGCGGCTGCAAGACAGCGACCGGCTGGCGGCGCTGGCCGTACCCGGTGACCCCGGCAGCGCCGTGTCCGCGACGTTCGACCTGTCCTACGACCGCCTGCCCGGCGGCGCGCGGCGGCTGTTCCGCCGGCTGGCCCTGGCGCCAGGCGTCGATGTCGGCACCGCGGCCGCCGCGGCGCTCACCGGCACCACGACCACGGAGGCCGGCCGTCGGCTGGCGGCCCTCGCCGGCGCGCACCTGGTCGACGAGGTGGCGCACGGCCGGTACGCCTGCCACGACCTGCTCCGCCGGTACGCCGCCGACCGGGCGCGGCGCGAGGATG
>NZ_JBOHGB010000030.1:0-59058 GCF_050699935.1 Actinophytocola sp. | reverse complement strand
CGGCCGACCCCTCGGGGTCGGCCGTCTCCGGCAGCGCGGCGTCCTCGGTCTCCGGCGCCTGTCGGACCTCGCCCGTCTCCGGGTCGATGCGACGGCGGTCGCGCACCACGACTCGCGGCTCCTCTCCGGAGTTGTCGTCGGTTCGGTGCTCCGAACTCACTTCTTGTCCTCGTCGACGATCTCTGCGTCCACCACGTCCTCGGCACCCGGGGTGGCCTGCTCGCCGCCCGGCGTCTCCGCGCCGGGACCCGCGTCACCGCCACCCTGCGCCTGCGCGCCGGACTGGGCGTACATGGCCGAGCCCATGGCCTGCGACTCGGTCGCGAGCTTCTCCATCGCAGTCTTGACAGCCGCGGTGTCGGTGCCCTTCAGCGCCTCCTGCGCGTCCTTGATCGCGACGTTGACCTTGTCCTTGACCTCGGACGGGATCTTGTCGTCGTTGTCCTTGACGAACTTCTCCGTCTGGTAGACGAGCGTCTCGGCCTGGTTGCGGACCTCGGCCTCCTCGCGACGCTTCTGGTCCTCCTCGGCGTGCGCCTCGGCGTCCTTGATCATCCGGTCGATGTCGTCCTTCGGCAGCGCCGAGCCGCCGGTGATCGTCATCGACTGCTCCTTGCCGGTGCCGAGGTCCTTCGCGTTGACGTGCACGATGCCGTTCGCGTCGATGTCGAAGGTGACCTCGATCTGCGGGACGCCCCGAGGTGCCGGCGGGATGCCGGTGAGGTCGAAGGTGCCCAGCTTCTTGTTGTGCACCGCGATCTCTCGCTCACCCTGGAAGACCTGGATGCCGACAGTGGTCTGGCCGTCGTCCGCCGTGGAGAAGATCTCCGAGCGCTTCGTCGGGATGGTCGTGTTCCGCTCGATGAGCTTGGTGAACACGCCGCCCTTGGTCTCGATGCCGAGCGAGAGCGGGGTGACGTCCAGCAGCAGCACGTCCTTGACGTCGCCGCGCAGCACGCCGGCCTGCAGGGTCGCGCCGACCGCGACGACCTCGTCCGGGTTGACGCCCTTGTTCGGCTCCTTGCCGCCGGTCAGCTCCTTGACCAGCTCGGTGACCGCGGGCATGCGGGTCGAGCCGCCGACCATGACCACGTGGTCGATGTCGCCGACCTTGACGCCGGCGTCCTTGATCACGTTGTTGAACGGTGACCGGGTGCGGTCCAGTAGGTCGGTGGTGATCCGCTGGAACTCCGCGCGGGACAGCGTCTCGTCGAGGAACAGCGGGTTCTTGTCCGCATCCACGGTGATGTACGGCAGGTTGATGTTGGCGCTGTTCGAGCTGGACAGCTCGATCTTGGCCTTCTCCGCCGCCTCGCGGATGCGCTGCAGCGCCATCTTGTCCTTGTTCAGGTCGATGCCCGCGGACTGCTTGAACTTGTCCACCAGCCAGTCGACGATGCGCTGGTCCCAGTCGTCGCCGCCGAGGTGGTTGTCACCGGAGGTCGCGCGGACCTCGACGACGCCCTCGCCGATCTCCAGCAGCGACACGTCGAAGGTGCCGCCACCGAGGTCGAAGACCAGGATGGTCTGCTCCTTCTCGCCCTTGTCCAGGCCGTACGCCAGCGCGGCGGCGGTCGGCTCGTTCACGATCCGCAGCACGTTCAGGCCGGCGATCTGCCCGGCCTCCTTGGTGGCCTGCCGCTGGGCGTCCTCGAAGTACGCCGGCACGGTGATCACCGCGTCGGTGATCGGCTCGCCGAGGTAGGACTCCGCGTCGCGCTTCAGCTTCATCAGCACGCGCGCGCTGATCTCCTGGGCGGAGTAGGTCTTGCCGTCGACCTCGGTCTTCCAGTCGGTGCCCATGTGCCGCTTGACCGACCGAACCGTGCGATCGACGTTGGTGACCGCCTGGTTCTTCGCCGGCTGGCCTACCAGGACCTCGCCGTTCTTTGCGAAGGCCACGATCGACGGGGTGGTCCGCGAACCCTCGGAGTTGGCGATCACCGTCGGCTCACCGCCCTCGAGGACGGCGACGACGGAGTTGGTCGTCCCCAGGTCGATTCCGACCGCTCGCGCCATTGGATTCCCTCCTGCTGTGCTTCTCCTGTGTGGGTTGAGTACTACGCGCTCAAGTCTGCCGACGAATCCGATCAGGCGTCAAACCAGACTTGAGCCGTGCCCGCTCAACCTTCCTGCCTGCCTCAACGCGGGAACCGTGCCGAAGGTTCCCGGCCGCGGCTCAGGCTCGCGTGACCGTGATGTTCCCGCTGTCGGTGTGCAGGTCGAGGTGGTGGTCGCCGGCCGCGTCGTCGGTCACGTCGCTCTCGACGTCGCCGCTGTCCGTGTCAGCCGTGACCTGGTAGGCACCGTCCGGAACGGCCACCTCGACGTTGCCCGACTCGGCCTTCACCCGCACGTCCCGCGCGGCCGCGAGCTCCACCCCGACGTTGCCGGAGGACGCCTGCAGCGTGACGTCGCCGCGCACGTCATCGGCGTGCACGTTGCCCGACTCGGCCTTCGCGACGACCGCGCCGCCGATGTCGGACAGGTTCACCGACCCGGACTCGGCCTCGATGTTGACCGCGCCCGCCACGTCCTCGACCGTCACCTCGCCGGAGCTCGCCCGCACGTTGACCTCGGCCACCCCGGAGACGGTGGTGGTGCCCGAGTCGAGCTGGCCGGACACGGTCGTGCCGGCCGGCACGGTGACCTCGTAGTCGATCCAGCATTGGGGCTCGCCGCACGAGTCCAGCTCCAGAACCCCGTCCCGGACCCGGAAGGTGTCCCCGCCGGGCTTGTCGCCGCCGTGGTGGACCGTGCGGTGCACGCTGGCCTCGTCCCCGGCCCGGATGGTCATGTCGCCCGAGTCGTTGGCGAACCGCACGCTCGTGAAGGCCGCGTCGATCCCCTTGTCGTCGGTGTACGAGGAGGTCGCGATGCCCCAGCCGCACCCGGCCAGCACACCCACACCGGCGACGCCGATCGCGACCGCCACCGTAGCCCGTCCTATGCCCATGTCGGCGCCCCTCCGCTCAGTAAAGCTGCGTCTGCTCGACGCTATGGCGCAAGTGAGCGACGCGACATCAGGGACGCCCCCGAATCGACCCTGGGGCCCGCCCTACCCATCCAGAATGCGGGAATGTGTTCCCAAGATATAGAAGCAATTGGCTAGCGTGCGGTCATGAGCAGACGGTGGTTCATCCTCGCCGTGGGGATCGCCGCGCAGGCGTCCGCGTCGAGCTTCCTGTCCGGGCTGCCGTTCCTGATCCCCGAGCTGCAACGCGGCGCGGGGCTCTCGCTGCCCGAGGCGGGCGTGCTGGTGTCGGCGCCGCTGCTCGGACTGCTGCTGGCGCTGATCGCGTGGGGCGCGGCCGCCGACCGCCACGGCGAGCGGAACGTGATGGCGGCCGGGCTGGCGGCGACCGGCGTGCTGGTGCTGGTGAGTCTCACGCTGCCGGGTCTGGCGTGGTTCGGCGCGGGGGTGTTCGTGGCCGGGATGTGCGCGGCGTCGGTGAACGCGGCGAGCGGGCGGGTCGTGCTGGGCTGGTTCGGGGCGTCGGAACGCGGGCTGGCGATGGGTATCCGGCAGACCGCGCAACCGATCGGCGTCGGCATCGCGGCGGCGACCCTGCCGGCGATCGCGCAGCGGTGGGGCTTCGCGGCGGCGGTCGCGCTGCCGGCGGTGCTGTGCCTGGTGGCCGCGGCGCTGGTGCTGCTCGCGGTGGTCGACCCACCACGGCCCGCGCCCTCGGCATCGTCGACCGCCTCGCCCTACCGCGACGAGCCGGCGCCGACCCTCGTGCGGGTGCACACGGCGAGCGCGCTGCTGGTCGCTCCGCAGTTCGTGGCGTTGACGTTCGCCGTGACGTTCCTGGTGTCCGAGCACGGCTGGAGCCCGGTGCAGGCGGGGCAGCTGGTGGCGGTGATGCAGATCGTCGGAGCGGGCGGGCGGATCGCGGCGGGTGTGTGGTCGGACCGGGTCGGCAACCGGATGGGGCCGATGCGGGTGGTGGCCGTGCTGGCGATGCTGACCATGGTGCTGTGGGGGCTCGGCGGGTCCTCGTGGCTGTCGGTGGCCGCGCTGGTGGCGGCGCTGGTCGTGACGGTGACCGACAACGGCCTGGGCTTCACGGCGACGGCGGAGCTGGCCGGACCGTTCTGGGCGGGCCGGGCGCTGGGCGTGCAGAACACGGCACAGAACATCGTCGCGATGTCGACCGCGCCGGTGTTCGGCGCGTTGATCACGGTGCTCGGCTATCCGGCGGCCCTGCTGATCGCCGCGGCGTTCCCGCTGGCCGGCGCGGTCCTGACGCCGGTGGCGGGCGAGCGCCGGCTCAGCGCCGCGTGTCCACGCGGTGGAAGTTGAGGTACGCGCGCGAGGGCGTCGGGCCGCGCTGACCCTGGTAGCGGGAGCCGGCGGCGGTCGAGCCGTAGGGGTTCTCGGCGGCGCTGGAGAGTCGGAAGAGGCAGAGCTGGCCGATCTTCATGCCGGGCCAGAGGGTGATCGGCAGGTT
This sequence comes from Actinophytocola sp., assembly GCF_050699935.1. Lineage (NCBI taxonomy): Bacteria > Bacillati > Actinomycetota > Actinomycetes > Pseudonocardiales > Pseudonocardiaceae > Actinophytocola > Actinophytocola sp. The sequence goes on along the minus strand of NZ_JBOHGB010000030.1, from coordinate 54,604 downwards.
GGCGACGTTCGACAGCTCGAGGGTGATGTGCCCGCCGAAGCCCGGGTCGATGAAGCCCGCGGTGGAGTGGGTGAGCAGCCCGAGACGCCCGAGGCTGGACTTGCCCTCGAGCCGGCCGGCGAGGTCGTCGGGGAGGCTCACGGTCTCGAAGGTCGACCCGAGCACGAACTCCCCGGGATGCAGGACGAACGGCCCGTCGTCGTCAGCCTCGACGAGCGAGGTGAGGTCGTCCTGCTGCCGGCTGGGGTCGATGTGGGTGTACCGCGTGTTGTTGAAGACCCGGAAGAACCGGTCGAGCCGGATGTCGATGCTGGACGGCTGGAGCATGGCCACGTCGAACGGGTCGAGCCCGAGTCGCCCGGACTCCAGCTCCTTGCGTAGATCCCGATCGCTCAACAACACCCGCTCACCCTAACCAGGCAGCCGTGTATCCTCAGCCTGGCCCGCCTCGCGGGCCGCGCGGATGTAGTTCAATGGTAGAACATCAGCTTCCCAAGCTGAGAACGCGGGTTCGATTCCCGTCATCCGCTCTGAGGCAAGAAGCCCCAGTTCACAGCATGTCCACTGTGGACCTGGGGCTTCCGTCATTTCACGATCGGTCGTTGGCTCCAGCAACATCCAAGCAATCGTGGGAAGGCGGTCCACACCCCCGCGCATTCACGGTCATTCCCTGTTGCCAGGCGGCTTCAAGGCCCGTGCTTGGGGACAACTCTCGCAGGATCCAAGATGGCAACGGTCATCCGCTCTGACCTCACGTAGCACGACGCGCGTGGACCCATCGAGAGAGGATCGCGAGCGTTCACGCCAGTGCCACTCGCACCCGGCTCGGACAGACGTACGCTTGACGGGCGCGAGGCGTCGTCAGCGTGTGCGTGATGGCGTCGGGCATCACCGGTTGCTCCCCCTCACGTAGCAGGTGCCGAGGGCCGGCCGAGCGAGCCGTACCGGTTGGGTCGATGTCGTCGGTCAACTGGCGGCCTCGCGGGCCAGCTCACGGCAGAACTTGGCCAGCAGCTGCGCACCGCCCGGGAACGGCGGGAGCTGGCGGGCCATGTTCACCGGATCTGAGGCTGCACTCGCTCCGTCACAGCGAGGCGAAGGACCAAGGCAGCGGTCACACCACACGTATCAGGGACCGCCAGGAAGGGCGCCCTTCCCGGCACGGGGCTCATCATCATGTTGCGCCGGCCCTCCGCGACCACAGCGATCGCCACAATCGCCGGAGGCGCCATAAGACCACCGGAGCCCCCGGTCACGGCATGTCTACTGTGGACCCATGCTGCGATGGGCGTCCGGGGACGCCTCGTTTCACGGCTCGGCGAACAGGTCCCTGCTCGACCTCGAACGACGTCTCAGGCCATGCGGTCGCGCATGGCCGGCAGCGCGAACTCCCGCACCGCGGTCAGCACCTCACGGGCCAGCGAGTCGAACGGCCGGCCCACCTCGAGCTCCCACCACAGCTCGCCGATCGGGTGGCCGGCGACCGTCACGAGCTCGCCGATCGGGGCCTGCCAGCCGGCGGCGCCGGTCTGGACGGGTGCCGGCTTACTGGCGGGGTAGTACGGGCGCACACGCAGCTGCTGGGCCCACTCGTCGCGGGAGATCACTCCAACATGGACAGTGAAGCGGACCGCTCGCGCGGTGAAGGAGCGCGTCTGCTCGACGACGACCTCGCCCCAGTGCCGGTTGCTCTCGATCCGGAACCGGCGGCCGACCCCGAAGAACCCGAGCGCGCGCAGACCCGGGGCCAGGTTGGTGTCCACCATGAACCTGAACCATTCTTGGGCGTTGCGCTCGAGCTCGGATTCCACAGTGCCACCAAGAGTAGCTGGCCGATCCCGCAAAGTGCTAAGGGTTCGCTATCCCGGTTCGGGTGCAAATCTCCTTCATGAACGGCGTCACACGCCGCCTGCCTCCTCGTTCCTGAGTTGAGACACGTCAGGAGGACGGGATGCCCGTGAGTACGCAGCAACCACCCGCGCACGCGACCGGCACGATCGGCGTCGCGCTCATCGACGGCACCCCGCTCGTCCGGGAGGGTCTGACCTCTCTCGTCAACCGCACCACCGGGCTGCGCTTCGTCGGCTCGGCGGAGGCCGCCGGCGTCGGCCTGAGACTGTGCCAGCGGCTGCGTCCCGACGTCATCCTCGTCGACGCCGCGCTCGACCCGCGGGGGCAGCTCGCCCACACCCTGTCCGCCCTCAGCCGGGACATCCGGGTCCTTCTGCTGATCGACGACGCCCGCCGCACCAACCAGTACCTCGCCGGCGCGGTCGCCGCCGGGGTGGCCGGGGTCATCCGCCGCGCCGCCCAGCCCGCGGAGCTCCTCCGCGCGATCCAGTCCGTCCACACCGAGGGCCGCTACCTCGACCCCGCGCTCGCTCCCACGCTCAGCACGCCCACTCCCCGCGTCCGGCAGCCGCCCCGCCAGCCCCTGTCCAAGCGCGAGCACCAGGTCCTGCAGCTGATCGCGGACGGGTTGGAGAACCAGGCGATCGCGGATGTCCTGTACGTCTCCGTCGAGACCGTGCGCACCCACGTGAAGAGCATCCTGCGCAAGCTCTCCTCGCGGGACCGCACGCACGCGGTCGCCATCGCCTTCCGGTCCGGTGTGCTGGTCGTGGACGACTCCGTCCCGGAGTCGAGGCCCACTCGCGACTGATCTCGCGCGCCCGCCCGGCGCGGTCCAATGAACTCGGTTCATCGAACCGGGTTCCAGAACTTTCCTTGCCGGCGCTACCGGCAGGTAATACTCTGGATGTTACCGCCGAGTAGGGGACCACAGGAAGAACGGGGAGCCACGACCATGGGCCACTACCAGAGCAACGTCCGGGACCTGGAGTTCAACCTCTTCGAGGTGCTCAACGTCCAGGACCGGCTGGGCAAGGGCGTGCTGGCCGAGGCTGACGAGGACACGGTCCGCGGCGTGCTGGGCGAGCTCGACAACTTGGCCACCGGCCCTCTCGCGGAGTCCTTCGTCGCGGGCGACCGCAACCCGCCCGTGTTCGACCCCAAGACCCACTCGGTGCGCATCCCCGAGGCGTTCCGCAAGTCCTTCCGGCAGCTGTGGGACGGCGAGTGGTGGCGGCTCGGGCTCACCAACGACCTGGGCGGCTTCGGGCTGCCGCCGTCGGTGCAGTGGGCCGCCTCGGAGCTGATCCTCGGCTCGAACCCGGCGCTGTTCATGTACCTGTCCGGCCCGAGCATGGCGCAGGTGCTGTACCACAACGGCACCGAGGAGCAGCAGGGCTGGAGCCGGCTCATGATCGAGAAGGGCTGGGGCGCCACGATGGTGCTGACCGAGCCCGACGCGGGCTCGGACGTCGGCGCCGGCCGCACCAAGGCGATCAAGCAGGACGACGGCTCCTGGCACATCGAGGGCGTCAAGCGGTTCATCACGTCCGCGGAGCACGACCTGTCCGAGAACATCGTGCACATGGTGCTGGCCCGGCCGGAGGGCCACGGTCCGGGCACCAAGGGCCTGTCGATGTTCGTCGTGCCCAAGTTCCGCTTCGACCCGCGGACCGGTGAGCTGGGCGAGCGCAACGGCGCCTTCGTCACCGGCGTCGAGCACAAGATGGGCATCAAGGTCTCCACCACCTGCGAGCTCTCCTTCGGCCAGAACGGCGTCCCGGCCAAGGGCTGGCTCGTCGGCGAGGTGCACGACGGCATCGCGCAGATGTTCCAGATCATCGAGTACGCCCGGATGATGGTCGGCACCAAGGCGATCGCCACGCTGTCCACCGGCTACCTGAACGCGCTGAACTACGCCAAGGACCGCGTGCAGGGCGCCGACCTCACGCAGATGCTCGACAAGACCGCGCCGCGGGTCGCGATCACCCGCCACCCGGACGTGCGCCGCAGCCTGATGCTGCAGAAGTGCTACGCCGAGGGCCTGCGCGCGGTGTACCTATACACGGCGTCGCTGCAGGATCAGGCGTGGACCGGCGAGGGCGACGACGCGTCGCGCGACGTGGCCGCGCGCCTCAACGACCTGCTGCTGCCGATCGTCAAGGGGGTCGGCTCCGAGCGGGCCTACGAGCAGCTGGCGCAGTCGCTGCAAACGCTGGGTGGCTCGGGCTTCCTGCAGGACTACCCGATCGAGCAGTACATTCGCGACTCCAAGATCGACTCCCTGTACGAGGGCACCACGGCGATCCAGTCGCTCGACTTCTTCTTCCGCAAGATCGTCCGGGACAAGGGCGCGGCGCTGACCCACCTGGCCGGCGAGATCTCGACGTTCATCGAGGCGGAGAGCGGCAACGGCCGGCTCAAGGAGGAGCGCGCGCTGCTCAAGCAGGCCCTCGAGGACGTGCAGGGCATGCTCGGCGCGATGATCGGCTTCCTGACCGACTCGCGGAACGACCCGAAGAGCGTCTACAAGGTCGGCCAGCACACCGTGCGGCTGCTCATGTCCACCGGCGACCTGCTGGTCGGCTGGCTGCTGCAGCGGCAGGCCGAGGTGGCGATCGCCGCACTGGACGCGGGCGCGTCGGGCCGGGACAAGGCGTTCTACGAGGGCAAGCTGGGCGCCGCGTCGTTCTTCGCGCGAACCGTGCTGCCGGAGCTGTCCGCTCGCCGCAAGATCGTCGAGTCGGCCGACAACTCGCTGATGGAACTCGACGAGGCCGCGTTCTGACCACAACGTGTAGCCGCGGCCGATCGGTGGTATCTGTTGGAGACCACTCGATCTGCTGAGGAGCACCCATGTGGTCTGTCGGCTCAATAATCGGCCTGCTCATCGCGGGGATCGTGCTGGGCATCCTGGGGCGGCTCGTCGCCCCCGGTGCCCAGAAGATCCCGTTCTGGTTGACCATCCTCGCCGGCATCGTCGGCGCACTGGTGGGCAACTGGCTGGCGTCCGTGTTCGGAGTCCGCGACACCGCGGGCATCGACTGGATCCGGCACGTCTTCCAGGTGGTCGTGGCGGCCGTGGCCGTGGTCCTCGCGGCGTCACTCTACGGCCGGTCCCGCACGAAAACCTGATCTGACGCGACCTGAGGGCCCCCGGCATCGCGCTGGGGGCCCTCACGCGTTACCTGGGCGGTTTCTTCGAACAGACGATCTTGGGCTGCGGGTTGTAGCTGACCGTGCGGGTCTGGCGGTCGACCTCCGCGCCCGTCTTGACGTCCTTGATGATCCGCGTGTCGCTCGTCGTGAAGCCCTGGGCGCCCTCGCTCGCGTTACAGTCCTCGGCGGGGCCCTGCTTGGTCGGGGGGTTGGTGAAGTCGCTGCGCCCGCCGGTGACGGACTGGACCTGGTATTGCTTGGTGCCCCAGATCTTGACCGTGATCGACTCGGGCGTCCAGACAGTCTGGATGGCGACGCCGGTCGACGAGTCGTTGGTGAACTTCAGGTCGATCACGCTGCTGCCGTCGTGGTTCTGGAACACCGTCGCCTCGCGTGCGGCGGGGTAGCGGCTGATGTAGTAGCTGTGCTCCTGGTGGCCCGCGTCGGTCATCGCGGCGAAGTACGCGGCGTTGTACAGCGTGGTCGCGAACTGCGAGATGCCGCCGCCGACCTCGCGGCTCGGCGCGCCGTCCTGGATCACGCCGGCCTCGATGTAGCCCTGCGCGGCGGTCCGGGGGCCGGTGTGGCCGTTGAGGCTGAAGGTGTCGCCCGGCTTGACGATCGCGCCGTTTACCTCCGCGGCCACGGTACGGATGTTGACGCCGGAGTCGGAGGCGAAGCCGCTGGTGGCGAACTCGCCGATGACCTCCTTGATGCCCAGCTGGTTCGCGTCCTCGGTGGTGACCTTCGCCGGCATGGCCTTGTAGCTGGCGGTGATCTCGCGGTCCTCGGTCTGCCTCAGCACGTCCAGCAGCGGCGTCAGGCTCTTCTTCCAGTCCACGCCCTTGCCCTCCACCGACGGCTCGATGGCCGGCGACCCGCCGCTGAACACGACCTGCGCGTCCTTGCCCACGACCTCGGTCGACTTGAGCTGCGGCCCCACCGCGCCGACGACCTTCTTCTGGTCGACCCTCGGGGTCAGCCCGCCCTTGCCGTCCGGCTCGAACGACAGCGCCTTCGCGATGGCCGGTGGCTCGAGCTCGGCGTCCTTGCCCTCGCCGTGCACGACGACCGGGCCGGACACGGCCGGCTCCGCGATCTCGTCGATGGCCCGCCGCACGGCGTCGGCCGTCGTCTTCACCGGCGTGGTGGCGGCCGGCAGCTCGACGGTGTCGCCGGTCGCCCACTCGGCCACGAGCGCGTCGCGTGCGCCGGGCGCGTCGAGCTTGATGCCCTGCTTGGGTTCGATGGCGATCGGCGTGACGCCCTCGAACTTGATGCCGCCCTCGGACGGCTCGCGGTCGGTCTTCTCGCGCAGAACCTCCACGGCCGCGGTGAGCGCGGCGTTGTCGGTCGTGGTGACGACGCCGACCTCGCTGGTGGTGAAGAACGAGGCGAGCCGCGTGAACGGGTTCATCGGCTGGTCGCCCGCGCGGTCGAGGGTGCCCTGCCAGTCGATGGTCAGGCCGGCCTTGACCGGGTCGACCCGCTCCTCCACGTCGGCGACCCGGACGTCGACCGGCTCGGTCATCCGGGGCTCGATCGCCGCGCGGAGCGTCTGCTCGGCCTCCTCGCGCGACTGGCCGCCGACGTCCACACCCGTGACGGTGACCCCGCGCGGCACGTCGCCGCCGGAGATGATCAGGTCGGCGGCGTACAACACCACCAGCGCACCGAACACCGCGCCGGTGATGATCCCGGCTCTGCGCAGCCCGGGTCTGCCCTCGCCCCTGGGCCGCTTGATCTTGACGGTCGGCTCCTCACCGGTCGCCGGCGCCGGACCGGGCGTCGCCGGCGCGAGCCCGGGCGGTGGCGGCGCGGGCCGGAACACGTCAGTCTGGTCCGCGTGCGACTGCGGCCACTGGTAGTCCACGGGTCGCCCTTCCCCTTACAGATACAAGCCTGTGCCGTGCTCTGTCCGCTCACTGGCGATCGCGTGCAGGTCGCGCTCGCGGATCACCAGGTAGGTCTGCCCCTTGACCTCGACCTCGAACTGGTCGTCCGGGTTGAACAGCACCCGGTCGCCAACCTTGACATTCCGCACGTTCGTGCCGGCGCCGAGCACGTCGCCCCACGCCAGTCGCCTCGCCATCTGCGCCGTAGCGGGGATGACGATGCCACCGCTGCTCCGCCGTTCCCCCTCCTCGGGAGTCAGCCGCACCAGGACCCGGTCGTGCAGCATCTGAATCTCGAGTTTGAGTTCTGGCACCGACGCATGTTAACCGCCGCTCTCCCGCACGCTGCGACGTGTCAGGCTCTCCCCGCGGCGGCGGCCGCGAAGGGTGGCGGCGTTCGCTCGAGGTTGCGCCGGTTGGCCTCGACCAGGTCGCGAACGCTGGTACCGAGGCGTCCGATCGGCCGGAACCAGGCCGGGGTGAACCTCGGCCACGGCTCGGCGTCGCAATCATCGGCCACTCCTCGGCAGGGTTCGGATGAAGCCGAGGACATCCAACCAGCCACTCGCGCGCGTGCGCAGGTCCTATCGGCCGGAATGAGCAGGTGCGTTGCGATTGTGACGGCATGCGCGGCCACCGAGGACGCTGATGCGGAAAGGTGTCGAAACGGTGTGCCGTCGTTCGACGCGGGGGTGACGGCCGGTCGTCCCGTCCAGGACCGGCCGGACCCGACCCGAGACGACAAGGGAGCAGAGATGCGGTTTCTGATGATGCACCGGCTCGACGAGCGCCAGCCGGAGGCATGGAACCCCAGCCAGGAGTTCATCGAGAAGATGGGCGCGTTCATCCAGGACGCGATCGACAAGGACATCCTGATCACGGCCGAAGGCGTCTTCCCGTCGGTGAAAGGCTCGCTCGTGCGCAAGGGCCGCAGGTCGGCGACCACCGTGACCGACGGCCCGTTCACCGAGGCCAAGGAGGTCATCGGTGGCTTCGCGCTGATCAACGCCAAGGACCGGGCCGAGGCCGTCGAGTTCGCGCGACGCTACGCCGAGCTGTTCGACGAGGTCGAGGTCGAGGTGCGCCAGGTCGTCGAGGCCGAGGACCTGCCACAGTCCTGACCCGGCCGTCGGTGTGGTGGGCGTCCCCTCGTGAGCCGTCGCCCCGTGGATGGCGGCCCCCACCCTCTCCGGGGGCCACCCCACCACGCCAGTCTACCGAGGAAACAGGCTGGTCAGTGGGGGTGGTGGTGGGTTGTGGACTACTTCGGGGTGCGAGTGGCGGAATTGGTCGGGGGTCCTCGAGCCATCGCAGCCGTGTTCGGCTGCGGCACCCGGTCGAACCACTCGTGGCGGCGGCGGGCGAAGTGCGCCGGGACGAACCCGCGCTAGCTGGACCGGCGCAGCATCCGGGCCAACCCGGCGGCCACGGTCGTCGCGAGGATCCAGCCCGAGGCGATCAGGCCGGCGGTGACCCACTGCGACGCCCCGTGGACCTGCCAGCGGTTCTTGAAGCCGAAGTCCACGATCGGCACCAGCTGGTCGATGGTGAACAGGTACGGGTTCCACGCCAGGTGGTCGTCCGCGTTCACCACCGTCGGCGCCGGCTGCGTCGCGAACCAGATCGCGCCCAGGACGAGCAGCAGCGCGAGCGACAGCAGCGCCCGCATCGGCTTGTAGCCGTAGCCCACGACGTACCGCTGCAGCCAGCTCCAGGTCCGCACCGCCGGGCCGAGCACGCGGTAGCCCTCGGCGAGCGAGTGGTACCGCCACCGCTGCTTGGCAATCAGCACCGTCGACGCGTGCTCCTCGTTCCCGCTGGCACGCAGCATCGCGGCGAACTGGTCGTAGGGGCCCGGCCGGTAGCTGCCCCCCATCGCCTTGCGCAGCAGGCGAAGGCGCCGCACGATCTGCGGGTCGTCGTCCAGCTCGATGGGGACCGCGAGCGCGTCGTAGCGGAAGTCGTCGAGCTCGATGTGGCCGGTGGCGTCCCAGAACGTGTCGTTGTCGAGCAGCGAGGCGCACCGCGCGTGCCGCAGGTTGACCTTGCCACGTGGCGCCACGGCCACGTCCAGCCGCAGCTCCTGGGTGATCAGGCCGAACGCGTTGATCGCCGTGCCGTCCAGGTTCGAGCCGACCTCGGCGCCCTGGAAGTTGGTCTGCCGGCCGACCTCCGCGCGCCGGATGCGGATCTCGCCGTGCGCGGAGAACGCCTGGTTCTCCCGTTCCCCGACGGCACACACCAGGTCCCGGCCGATCTGCGCGGACCTCAGGTCGACCGACGGCTTGCGCGAGCGGTCCCGCCGGTACCGGCCGGGGTCGACGAACCGGCTGGCCCGCAGGTCGACGTTCGCGCCGATGGTGGCCTCGGGCAGCAGCACCGAGCCGAGCACGGTCAGGCCGCGCGCGTCGAGGTTGCCGCCCGTGGAGAACCGCCGGCCCTCGACGACGTCGCCGTTGCGGTTGCACAGCACGGCGCCGTCGAGGATGACGCTGCCCCGCGCGGACACGTCCACGAGCCGGATCTGGCCGGCGATCCGCGCGTTCCGCCCGTCGATGCCGCCGTCGACCTGCGAGCCGTCCAGGTGCAGCGCGCGGTAGGGGTAGGGGCCGGGCGCGGGCTTGCCGGTCAGCTCGGCGAACGGCTCGGCGCCTTCGGACATGTCGATCGTCGCGCCGGTGAGCCGCATCGAGCCTCCGACGCGCGCGTTGACCATGCGGATGGTGCCGGTCGAGGTGAACCCGCGGTCGAGGTCGACGTTGCCGGACACCTGGAAACGGTCGGCGATCAGTGCGACGCGCGGGTCGAAGAACCGTTCGTGACCGCCGTCGCTGGAGGAGTTCTCGGTGGCGGGCGTCAACGTCGCGCCCCGCAGGGAGAAGTCGCTCTCGATCCGCGCGCTCGGCAGGTAGAGCCAGCCGGTCGAGGTGAACGGGCGCTTCTGGCTCGGCACGCACTGCAGGTTCCCGCCGACGTGCAGGCCGTTGCCGTCCAGGGCGAACTCGTCGGGGTTGTACAGCGTGGCGCCGGCCAGGTTCACGTTGCCGCCGGTACGCACGCCCGGGATCCGCAGCTGACCGTTGACCTCGATGTTCGCCGCGAGCAGCGCGCCGTCGAGCTGCAGGCGGTCGGCGTGCAACGCGTAGCCGCCCTCGTTGTCCAGTCGGGAGTCGGTGAGCTCGAGCGAGCCCGAGATCTCCGCGTCGGTGAAGTCGAGCGGGCCACTGACCCGCGTGCCGCCGATGAGCCGCACGTCGTTGTCGCTGTAGAGGTTGTGCGCGTCCAGGCCGGGAAGCCAGCACTCGTAGAACTCGCAGCCGTTGAGCTTGGTCTGCCGAAGGTCGGGCGGCGAGTCGAAGCGGCAGCGGACGAACTCCAACAAGTGCGGGAACTCCACCGCGCGCAGGTCGAGCACGCCGACGATGTGGCTGTCGGTGAACCGCAGCACCGGCGGCGTGGTGGCCCGACGCCGGATCAGCCCGCTGGTGCCCGGCTCGAAGTCGAAGATCTGCCGGACGATGTCCTCCGCGCGCGCGATCGCCCAGGCGGGTGGCCGCGACTCGAAGGGGTCCAGCCATCGGCCGGACCGGTCATCCTCGGTCATCGAATTTGCCCCCATGCACGAGAAAGGTCCGCCCGATCGGACGGATCATGTCACACACGGTTCCGTGTCGGCCGCGCGCTGTGTCCATGCTCTCGCGGCCGGTCCGGGAGGGTCCCTAGATCAGAACCTTGCCCAGGAAGGACTTCGTGCGCTCGTGTCGCGGGTTGGCCAGCACCTCCCGCGGGTGACCCTGCTCGACGATCACGCCGTCGTCCATGAACACCAACGTGTCGCCGACCTCGCGGGCGAAGCCCACCTCGTGGGTCACCACGATCATGGTCATGCCGTCCTCGGCGAGCCCGCGCATGACGGCGAGCACCTCGCCGACGAGCTCGGGGTCGAGCGCCGAGGTGGGCTCGTCGAAGAGCATCAGCTTGGGGTCCATGGCGAGCGCCCGGGCGATCGCCACCCGCTGCTGCTGTCCGCCGGAGAGCTCGCGCGGGTAGGCCTTGGCCTTCTCCGCCAGGCCGACCCGCTCCAACAGCGCCGTCGCCCGCTCCCGGGCCGCCGACCGGGTCTGGCCACGGACCTGGATCGGTGCCTCCATCACGTTCTCGCACGCGGTCATGTGCGGGAACAGGTTGAACCGCTGGAAGACCATGCCGATCTCGCGCCGCTTCGCGGCCACCTCGCGGTCGCGCAGCTCGTGGAGCTTGTCGCCCTTCTGCCGGTAGCCGACGAGCTCGCCGTCGACCCAGAGCTTGCCGGCGGTGATCTTCTCGAGGTGGTTGATACAGCGCAGGAACGTGGACTTGCCCGACCCGGACGGGCCGATCACGCACATCACCTCGCCGGGCATGACCTGCAGATCGATGCCCTTGAGCACCTCGAGCCGGCCGAAGTACTTGTGCACGCCCTCGGACGCGACCATGGGCGTGACGGTGTCGGTCGCGGTCATGCCATCCCAGCTTTCGGCCGGCCGAACCCGAAGAAGCCGCCCTCCCGGACAGGGACGGTGCCGCGGGAGTACCGGCGTTCGATGAAGTACTGCGCGACCGACAGCAGCGAGGTCAGCACCAGGTACCAGATGCTCGCCACCACCAGCAGCGGGATCTGCTGCAGGTTCCCGCCGTAGATCAGCTGCACCTCGGTGAACAGGTCACCGGCCGCGATGACGCTGGCGATCGAGGTGGTCTTGAGCATCGAGATGGTCTCGTTGCTGGTCGGCGGGATGATCACCCGCATCGCCTGCGGCAGCACGATACGGCGCAGGATCTTCAGCCGCGTCATGCCGAGCGCCTCGGCCGCCTCGGTCTGCCCCGCGTCGACCGACAGGATGCCGGCGCGGACGATCTCGGACATGTACGCGGCCTCGTTGAGCCCGAAGCCGAGCACCGCGCCGACGAAGATCGGGATCAGCAGGTTCGCGTCGAAGAAGACGAACTCAGGCCCGAACGGGATGCCCAGCGAGATGACCGGGTACAGGATCGCGATGAACGACCAGAAGATCACCTGCACCAGCACCGGTGTACCGCGGAAGAACCAGGCGTAGAGCCAGGCGATCATCGAGACGATCGGGTTCGTCGACAGCCGCATCACCGCGATGATGATGCCCAGCACGATGCCGATGACCATGGCGAGCGCGGTCAGTTCGATGGTGAGCAACAGCCCGCCGAGCACACGGGTGTTGAACATGAAATGCCACACCACGTCCCAGCGCCACGCCGGGTTGGTGAGCAGGCTGTTGACCAGCATGGCCGCGAGCACGAGCAGGACGCCGGCCGCCACCCATCTCCCGGGGTGGCGGACCGGCACCGCGACGATCTTCTCCGGCGGCGTCCGGCTCTCAGCCGGGGCCTCGGTCGCCTCGGTGTCCGGCCCGGTCTCGGTCGTCCTATCAGGACCGTCGGTCATGACTCAGTAGATCGCGCCGTTGATCTTGGCTTCCTCGATCCCGCCGGTGAGTCCCCAGTTGTCGAGGATCTTCTGGTAGTTGCCGTCGCTCATGAGCTGCTGCACGGCGCCCTGCACGGCGTCCTTCATGGTGCCGGCCGTCTTCGGGATCGCGATGCCGTACGGCGCGGTGTCGGCGTCCTCGCCGACCTTCTCGAACGCGTTGCCGGTGGTCTTCACCGCGTAGTTCACGACGGGGGTGTCGGCGAGGTAGGCGTCGATCCGGTTGGCCTGCAGCGCCGCGTTGACGTCGGTCTGCTTCGGGAAACCCTGTCCCTTCACGGGATCCTTGCCCGCGTCGGTGCACGTCTTCACCAGGGAGCCCTCGGCCTCGGCCTTGGTCAGCTGGTCGAGCTGGATCGTCCCGTTCTGGGCACCGACCGTCTTGCCACACAGGTCCTCGAGGGTCTCGATGCCCTTCGGGTTGCACTTGCGGACCATGGTCGACGTGCCGGCCTCGAAGTAGGTGACGAAGTCGACGATCTGCTCGCGCTCCTTGGTGTCGGTGAACGACGACATGGCGAGCTCGTAGCGGCCGGCCTGCAGACCGGCGAGGATGCCGTCGAATGAGGCGTTGACGAACTCGGCCTCGACGCCGAGCGCCTTGCCGATGGCGTTGCCCAGGTCGACATCCATGCCGATGATGTCGTCGGAGCCCTCGAGGGTGAACTCGTTGGGCGGGTAGGACGCGTCGGTCGCGATGGTCAGCTTGCCGTCGGACTTGACCTTGGCGGGCACCATGTTCGCGAGAGCGTCGTCCGCGGGCACGTCGACCACGAGCGGCTCGGGCACGGGCACGTCTGACACCTCGCCCGGGGTGCACTCGGCGGCGCCACCGTCGCCGCCGTCGTCCTGGCCCTGCGGCCTCTCGGTGGTCGCGCCACACCCGGCGACGAGCAAGCTCGCGGCGCACAGCGCGATGAGGACGGACAGTCGGGTTCGTCGGGACACTTCGTCACTCCCTCGGCCTTACGGTCTGAGCCCAGCGAATCCTGCCATTTGGGACGCGCGGGGCACAGCATCGGCAGGTTACGGACGGGTCACCATGTCCGGTCCGCCCCGCCCCCGCCGCCAGGTCGAGGCGACGAACACGACGGCGACCAGCACGTACAGTGCCATCGCCATGGTGAGGCCGTGATGGTCGGTGACCAGGCCGATCGCGAGCGGGGTCAGCACGCCGACGTTGCTCACCGCATCCGCGACCGCGGACGTCGTGCCCGCCTGGCCGGGGCGCAGGGTCAGGTAGCCGGCCTGCAGGATGATCCACGCGAGGTTCACCGCCGCGCCGACGGCCGCCGTGCCCAGCGCGGCAGCGACGACGTTCGGCACGAGCAGGAGCAGCAGCACGCCCGCGAGCAGCAGCAGCGCGCAGGGGCGCAGGCCGATCCGCCGGCGGTTGGCGCGGCTAGCCCACGCCGCCGCGACGATCCCTCCCGCCATGCCGGCACCCGCGGCGAGCGTGGCGACGGCCGGGCTCAGGCCGCGGTCGGTGGTGAGGAACGCGACCGCGAAGCCGACGAACGTCTCGTCGAACGCCACGAGCACCGCGACCAGCAGGCCCGCCACGAGCACCCGGCGGTCCCGGGCCACGTCGAGGAAGCCCCGCCACGCCCGGCGTTCCTCACCGTCGGCACCGTCGGCGCCGTGGGGGCGCGGCAGTGGCTGGGTGGCGAGGACGACGCCGTACGCGATCATCATCGCGCCGGCCACCCAGAACGCACCCCGCCAGCCGAACCCGAACGCGAGCGACGCGGCGAGCAGCAGCGGACCGACGAGGTCGCCGACCGCGCCGAGCAGGTTCGACCGGGCGAGCGCGGGCTCGAGCTTGTCACCGGCGACGTCGACCAGCGCCACCTCGACGGCCCGCACGAGCATGTCGCCGATGAGACCCATCACGACGACGGCGACGAAGAGGGACGTGAAGTTGCCGGCGACCGCGAACAGCCAGAGGCCGATGCCGTACCCGATCCCGCCGACCGCCGCCATCACCCGGCGGCTGACGTAGTCGACGATCACGCCGAGCGGGGTGGCGAGCAGGCCGATGCCCGGGTAGAGCGCGAGCAGGAAACCTGCCTGGACGTAGCTGATGCCGACGTCCGCACGGATCGACTCGACGGCTCCGTAGGGCAGGAACGCCACCGTCTCGTCGGCGAAACCGACGAGCAGCAGCGACGCCACCAACGTCGCCGGGAAGCGGGGTGCTAGGTCAGTTCACCATCGAAACCAGGCGCGCATGATCACATCGTACGCGCCCGCGCGACCGAATAACGGCAACCAGCAAACGCCCCTGACCCCGAGCCAGAACCGTGCCTCAACACCCCCGCGCGCGTGCAGAACCCGACTACGCAGGCCCCAACCCTCTCCCAGGGCGCCGTCAATGTCTGTTTGGTTGCTGGTTGTGGGTGGATTCCGAGCAGGGTGAGTGGTCGGGTGATGTCTCGGCTCATGGTTCGGAGGGCTTGGGTGGGGTTGGTGTGGCCGGTGTGGCGCAGGCGCTGATGGCGGGTTTGCGCGGGGTGGCCATGGTGCGGGGTGCTTGTCCGGTGCGGACGCGGCTGGTCAGGTAGCCGGCGTGGTCGGCGGTGGTGTGCGGGGCGTCGGCGGTGACGACCAACCTGGTGCGGATCCAGCGGGTCCAGCAGGGGCTGTAGCCAGGCGATCTCACTGGGCCTGCGGCCACCTGCCGTTGCCCGGCCACGAGCCCGCCGCCGTGCACGAGCCGGCCAGCAGGTGTGTTCCGGTGCCACCGGAGCGGCCGAACCGTGCCCCGCAACGACGTGCCGTCCACCGCGATCGCGTTCGGCGCACCGTCTGGCCGGTCCCGCCACCGGACACGGCTGGTGATCCACGTGGCGACCGCGGTGTCCAGCTCGTCGGCGTCGACCAGCGTCAACGCCCGGCGCAGCGTGGCCTCGCTGGGCGCGACACAGCGGCCCTGTCCGCGGTCGGACCAGGCACCCACCGCCCCGTAACGCCCACGGTGGCAGCTCCCCGCCCATTCCCAGACCGCGGTCAGCGACCGCGCTCCCGCAGTAACCGCGACAGCATGCGCCAGACCAACAGCACCCACCAGATCGGACAGCACAGCAACGGGAACGATGACACAGCGGACACGGCACCTCACATGATCATGTGACAACGACGCTCACACGATCAATGCGAGACCGCGCCCACTCCCACATAGATGATCGACTTTGACGGTGCCCTGCCATCCTCTCCGGGGCACCCCTCGATGCCAGTCTACTTGTGGGCGCTGACAAAACGGCTGGTCGTCGTGGGGCTGTGGACAGCTTCGCCGGTTGTGGACAGGTCAGGAACGGGCGTGGGCGGACAGGATGTGGGCCACCGCCTCCGTGATGCGCTTGGCCTGGGCCACGTTCAACCACTCGTCCGGGACGTGGGCGTTGCTGTCCGCCGCCAGTGCGCCCATGACCACGAACTGGGCCCGCGGGTAGTGCTCGGCGAGCGTGCCCATGAACGGGATCGAGCCGCCCAGCCGGATCGTCAGCCACTGGTTGCCGCCGAACACCGCCTCACTCACCGAGTCCAAAGTGGACTTCAGCCACGGAGCCGTCACCGGGGCGTTCCAGCCCGGGCCCTCCTCCGAGCGCGACAGCTCGACGTGCGCGCCGTACGGCACGTCCGTGGTCAGCGTCTTCTCCAGCGCCGCGAGCGCCGCCTTCGGGTCGGCCGTCGGCGGCAGCCGGAAACTCAGCGAGAACGTCGTCTCCGGGCGCAGCACGTTGCCGGCCTCCGCTGGCAGCGGGAGACCCGCGCCGCCGATCACCGACAGGGTCGGTCGCCACGAGTTGTTCAGCATCAGCTCGACGTCGTCGTCCGACACCGCGCTCATGCCCGTCAGCAACGGAAACACCGCGCGCGCCGCGCCGGGCGCGAGCGCGGCCAGGTCGCGGATCTCCGCCAGTCGCTCCGCCGGGATCTCGCCGTGCATCTCGGGCACCAGCACCTCGCCCGTCGCGGCGTCCTCCACCCGGTCCAGCAGCATCCGCATGATCCGGAACGAGCTCGGCACGATCCCCGACGCCATCCCCGAGTGCTGGCCCGACTCCAGCACCCGCACCGTGACCGTCGTCGACACGAGCCCGCGCAGCGACGTCGTCAGCCACAGCCGCTCGTAGTCCTGGCCACCCGAGTCCAGGCACACCACGAGCGACACCTCGCCCAGCCGGTCCGCGTACCGCTCGAGGTAGGCCGGCAGGTCGGGGCTGCCGGACTCCTCACTCGTCTCCAGCAGCACGACGCACCGGGTGTGCGAACCGCCGGCCGCGCGCACGGCCTCGATCGCCGCGGTCGCCGCGTAGCCCGAGTAGCCGTCGTCGGCCGCGCCCCGGCCGTAGAGCCGGCCGTCACGCAGGACCGGGGTCCACGGGCCGAGCCCCTCGCTCCAACCGCCGACCGGAGGCTGCTTGTCGAGATGGCCGTACAGCAGCACGGTGCCCGCGTCGGCGCCGACCTCGCCGGCCGGCGGGACGTCGAACAACAGCACCGGGCTCTTCCCGGGCAGCCGCAGGACTTCCGCGGTCGCGCCCTCGATGTCCCGCGCGACCAGCCAGCGCCGGACGTGCTCGACGGCGGCGTCGAGGTGCCCGGAGGCCGCCCAGTTCGCGTCGAAGATCGGCGAGAGCGCGGGGATCGTGACGAACTCGGCGAGGCTGGTCAGGACCGCGTCGTCCCACACTCGCTCGACGGTGCCGCGTACCAAGGAGTTGTCCACCCGGCCGATACTGCCACGGCCGGTGACCGGCGGGTGGCTACCAGGCGTCGTGCAGGATCGGCCACCCCGGGTCGTCCGGCCGGTCGTCCGACGGGTCCGGCGAGGTGGGCGGCGCCGGTGCGGCGACGGCGCGCTGCGCGTCGGCAATGATCTCGTCGGCGGTACGCGCGGCGACGGCCAACTCCTCCTCCGCCTGGCGGACGCGAGCGTCCTTCCAGCTGTCGTCGGCCATGGCGGGCAGCGTATGCGGATCGGTCACCGAGCCCGCCGGACTAGGATGGTTGTGACACACATCACCGGCACTCGGCCGTTGTCGTCGCGACGGCCGCGACGGGCCTCGGGGCCGGGGCGACCCCGTGGCAGGACCGGCTCGCGACGGCCGCGCTGAACAGCCGCGTTCACCGCTCGTCACGAGGAGGTCGCCCGTCATCCAGATGCTTCGCGCTGACGCCCTAATGTCGGTTGTCCTACGGTTTCCGCAGCTCAGCGCATCACGGAAGGGCATCCACCGACACTCGGACCTCACCGCGTCGAGGTAACGCATGCCAGGATGGAGCCCGAAACCGTCAGCGCCGCCAGTGGCTCAGCCGCCCCTTACCCGGGCCGGTGGCCGCCGTCGGCGCGGCCGGTAGCGACGCCACAAGCGAGCGCCCGGCGCCGACATTCAAGGAGAACGCATGTCGTCCCCAGAACAGTGGACGCACCCGGAGCCGGGGGCCGGGGTGGCCGCCACCGCGGCCAAACCCTCGGCCGAGCAGGTGATCGCGGGATTGCGCGCGACGAGCGAGGGCGGACCGGATCTGGTGCAGCTCCTCACGCCCGAGGGCGAACGGCTCGAGAACCCCGAATGGGACCCCTTCGTCGCCGACGTCACCGCCGAGGATCTTCGTAACCTCTACCGCGACATGGTCCTCACCCGCCGGGCGGACCGCGAGGCGAACGCCTTGCAGCGGCAGGGACAGCTCGGTATCTGGGTGCCGCTGCTCGGCCAGGAGGCCGCGCAGGTCGGTGCCGGCCGGGCGCTCAAACCGAACGACATGGTCTTCCCCAGCTACCGCGAACACGGCGTCGCGTGGTGCCGGGGCGTGCACCCGAGCCAGCTGCTCGGTATCTTCCGTGGCACCGACCACGGCAGCTGGGACCCGATCGCCACCCGGTTCCACCTGTACACCATCGTGATCGGCAACCAGGTGCTCAACGCCGCCGGATACGCGATGGGGCAACGGTTCGAGGGCAGAGTGGGCAACAGCGGCGACGACGCTGACGAACAGAACGAGGCCACGATGGTCTTCTTCGGCGACGGCGCGACCAGCCAGGGCGACGTGCACGAGGGCTTCGTGTGGGCGTCGGTGTACGACGCGCCGCTCGTCTTCTTCTGCCAGAACAACCAGTGGGCGATCTCCGAGCCGACCGAGCGGCAGAGCCGGCTCCCGCTCTACCAGCGCGCCCGCGGCTACGGCTTCCCCGGCGTGCGGGTCGACGGCAACGACGTGCTCGCCTCGCTCGCGGTGTCCCGCTGGGCGCTCCGGGAATGCCGCCAGGGCAACGGTCCGGTGCTCATCGAGGCCTACACGTACCGGATGGACGCGCACACCACGACCGACGACCCGAGCCGCTACCGGCTCGCCGACGAGCTCGAGGCGTGGAAGTTGAAGGACCCGATCGAGAGGGTCCGGGTGAACCTGGTCCGGCACGAGAACGCCGACAAGGACTTCTTCGACTCGGTGCAGGCCGACGCCGACCAGCTCGCCGAGGAGCTGCGCGACTTCTGCGTGAACATGCCCGACCCGCCCAAGGAGCGGATGTTCTCCCAGGTCTACGAGGACGGCAGCCCCGTGCTGGCCGCCCAGCGCGACGCGTTCCTCGACTACGCCGCCGGATTCGCGGGAGGTGAGCACTGATGGCTACTCCGGTCATGAACCAGGTCGGCGGCGCCGCCGCGTCGGCCACGCGCACGGTGACGCTCGGCAAGGGCCTCAACCTGGGGCTGCGGGCGGCGATGGAGGCCGACCCGAAGGTCCTCGTGATGGGCGAGGACGTCGGCAAGCTCGGCGGCGTCTTCCGCATCACCGACGGGCTGCAGAAGGACTTCGGGGAGCACCGCGTGCTGGACACCCCGCTCGCCGAGTCCGGCATCGTCGGCACCGCGGTCGGCCTCGCCATCCGCGGCTTCCGCCCGGTGTGTGAGATCCAGTTCGACGGCTTCATCTTCCCGGCGTTCGACCAGCTGGTCTCGCAGGTGGCGAAGCTGCACTACCGCAGCCAGGGCAAGGTCAAGCTGCCCATGGTCGTCCGGGTGCCCTTCGGCGGCGGGATCGGCGCCGTTGAGCACCACTCCGAGTCGCCGGAGTCGTACTTCGCGCACACCGCGGGGCTCAAGGTCGTCTCGTGCTCCAACGCGGTCGACGCGTACTGGATGATCCAGCAGGCCATCCGCTGCGACGACCCGGTGCTGTTCTTCGAGCCGAAGCGGCGCTACTACGAGAAGGGCGAGCTCGACGTCGACGCGAAGCCGGAGCCGCTGTTCTCCTCGCGTGTGCTGCGCTCGGCCGCCGAAGCGGTGGCGACGCTCGTCACCTACGGCCCGATGGTCAAGACCTGCCTCGAGTCCGCCGCGGCGGCCGCCGAGGAGGGCACCGAGCTCGAGGTGATCGACCTGCGCACGCTGTCGCCGATGGACCTGGCGCCGGTGTTCGAGTCGGTGCGCCGGACCGGTCACCTCGTGGTCGTCAGCGAGGCGCCGGGCGAGGCGTCGCTGTCCTCGGACATCGCCGCGCGGGTGCAGCAGGAGTGCTTCTACTCGCTGGAGGCGCCGGTGCTGCGGGTGACGGGGTTCGACACGCCGTACCCGCCGTCGAAGCTCGAGGAGGACTTCCTCCCCGACCTCGACCGGGTGCTGGATGCCGTCGACCGCTCGCTGGGCTGGTGAGGCATGCCTGACTTCAAGGTCTTCCCCCTGCCCGACACGGCCGAGGGTCTGGTCGACGCCGAGATCCTGGCCTGGCACGTCAAGCCGGGCGACGAGGTCGCGGTCAACCAGATCATCGTCGAGATCGAGACGGCCAAGGCGGCCGTGGAGCTGCCCTGCCCGTGGGCCGGGGTCGTCACCGAGCTGCACGCGCGGGCCGGCGAGACGGTCAACGTGGGCAGCCCGATCGTGACCATCGACGTCGACCCCGGTGGCAAGGCCGCTCCCGAGACCGCGGCTCCCGAGACCGCGACGACGGCCGCGCCGGCCGCCGCCGAGCAGAACGGCCAGAACGCCATGCTCGTCGGCTACGGCCCGAAGACGACGACCGCGAAACGTCGCCCGCGCAAGGCATCCGTGGCCGCGCCGGCCGCCGCGGCGCAGGCCCCGCAGGCGGCCCCGGAGCCGCCCGCACTGGTCGTGCCGGACACACCGGCCGCGCTGCTGGAGACGCGCGGCCTGGTGCCGCTGGCGAAGCCGCCGGTCCGCAAGCTGGCCAAGGACCTGGGCATCGACCTGCGCACGCTGACCGGGTCCGGCGACAACGGCGTGATCACGCGTGAGGACGTCGAGCGGGCGGCCGCCCCCGCGCCTGAACTGTCCACTGTGGAACCCGCCGCTCGCGAGCGGCGGGTTCCGGTCAAGGGCGTGCGCAAGATGACCGCGCGGGCCATGGTCGAGTCGGCGTTCACCGCGCCGCACGTCACGGAGTTCCTGACCGTCGACGTGACGCCGATGATGGAGCTGCGTGCGCGGCTCAAGGAGCACCCGACGTTGCGCGACGTGAAGGTCACCCCGCTGACGTTCGCCGCGAAGGCCGTGTGCCTGGCGGCGAAACGGACCCCGGACGTGAACGCGACGTGGGACGGCGAGGAGATCGTCTACAAGGACTACGTGCACCTGGGCATCGCGGCGGCGACCCCCCGCGGCCTGGTGGTGCCCAAGGTCCGCGACGCCGACCGGATGTCCCTGCGTGAGCTGGCCGAGGCGATCGACACGCTGACCGTGACCGCCCGAGACGGCAAGACACCGCCCGCGGACATGCTGGGCGGCACGATCACCATTACCAATGTCGGCGTGTTCGGCGTGGACACCGGCACGCCGATCATCAACCCGGGCGAGTCCGCGATCCTGGCGCTCGGCGCGATCCGGGACATGCCGTGGGTCGTGGACGGTCAGATCGTGCCGCGCAAGGCGTGCCAGCTGTCGCTGAGCTTCGACCACCGCGTGGTCGACGGCCAGCAGGGCTCCCGGTTCCTGGCGGACGTGGGCGCCATCCTTGCCGACCCGGCCATGGCGATCACCTACTGATCGCCAGGGGAGTGCCGCCCGCTGCGCGGCACTCCCCTTTCTCAGGGTTTGGGCAGGTCGAAGTAGTTGATCAGACCGGCGGCGAAGGCGAGGTCGCCGCGGACCTTGACCTTGCCGCGCATGAAGAGCAGGGCCACGTTGACGGTGCCCGTGACGGCGCGGAGGAAGTCCACCGGGGAGAGGGTCAGCGTGACCCGGGCGTCGGCGGTCGGGTGGCGGCCGGAGGTGGCTTCGCCGGACTCGATCATCGTCTGGAACCTGTCGTAACCACCGTCGCCGCTGCCGCCGGTGAAGCGCCAGTGGACCACCGCGTGCAGGTCGGCCGCGCGGACCGGGTCGACGTGCGCGCTCATCCGGCGGAAGATCTCGCCGAACACCACGTGCCGCAGGTGGCCGTGCGCCATGAGGTGCTCCAGCTGCGCGGTCGACGCCCGGGAGACGAACCAGACGAACGTATCCGTGCGCATCCCCGCCAGCTCGATGCCGGTGCCGGCGCGGCCCAGCATGTCGAGCACGTCGACGAGCTGCACGAACTGCGCCTCGTCGAGGCGCTGCGGATCCACCGCCCGCGCGAACGCGTCGATGTCCACACCAGGCGCGGCCGTCTCCCGGACCGGCGCGGGCCGTGCCTTCCGCCTGAATCGCATGGCCAATTGTCTACTCACCGGTAAACCTACGTATTGGTAGGTACCCTGAGCCGGGGAGCATTCAGGAGGGCCAGTGACGGTAGGAGAGCGGCGGCGGGTCAAGCGCCTACCCCGCGAGGTGCGTGAACGGCAGATCCTCGACGCCGCGGTCCGGGTGTTCTCCGAGCGCGGCTACCACAGCGCCTCGATGGACGAGATCTCCGACGTCGCGGGCGTCTCCAAGCCGATGATCTACGCCTACCTCGGCTCCAAGGAAGACCTCTTCGCCGCGTGCATGCACCGCGAGGCGGCCAACCTGCTCGACGCCGTGACCCGCGGCGTCCGCCTCGAGCTGCCGCCGGACATGCAGCTCTGGCACGGCCTGCGCGCGTTCTTCGACTTCGTCGGCGAGCAGCGGGAGAGCTGGCAGGTCCTGCACCGCCAAGCGATCTCCCAGGGCGGACCGTTCAGCGAGGAGGTCCTCGCCATGCGTGACCAGGCGATCAACCTGGTCCACACGCTGCTCGCCCGCGTGGCCGCGAAGCGGGGCCTCGACGACAACGCCACCGAGGCCCTCGCCGCCGCGCTGGTCGGTGCCGCCGAGTCCCTCGCCGACTGGTGGCTCGATCATCCCGACGTGCCCAGCAAGGTCGTCGCCTCCCGGCTGATGAATCTCGCCTGGATGGGCTTCGGCGGCCTCGTCGAGGGCAACGTCTGGCACCCCGCCGACTAGGCCGGGGGCTTGAACACCCCGAAGTGGTTGCCGGACGGGTCCTGCAGGTCCGCGAACGTCAGCCCCGTCGGCGTGGTGGTCGGCGGCGTGACGACCTTGCCGCCCAGCCGCTCCGCCTCCGCGACCGCGGCGACGACGTCCGACACGATCACGAGGAAGATCGCGCGACCCGGCGAGTTGCCCTCGGTGTCGGCGATCCCGCCGTGCGGCCCGTCCGCGCCGGACCGGGTGGCCAGGTGGTACTTGCCGCCGCCGTTCGGGTCCGCCGCGAACGTCCAGTCGAACAGCTCGCCGTAGAACCGCTTGGCGCCCTCGGGGTCGTCGGTGTCCACCTGCACCCAGCCGACCGTTCCGTGTGTCATCGCTGCCTCCCTGTCATGGGTGATCGTTGGTGACACAAGGATCGGAGGGCTTCGCGACAGCACCCTGTCGGTGTTTCAGGCGAATGCGGCGGCTCGTGTCACGTGGCCCGGCAGCCGGACGGCGACCGACTCGGCGGGCCGCGCGGGCGCGGGTTCGCCGGTGTCGCGGAAGGTGACGATGCGGTCGACCCGGAACGCACGCAGGTCGTCACGTAATCGGCACCAGGCGACGAGGTACCAGCCGTGCACGCCGGCGAGGAACATCACCGGCTCGACCGCACGCTCGGTCGGCATGCCGTTCTTGTCCACGTAGTCGATGCGCAGTACCCGCTTCGCGGCGACCGCGTCCTCGATGACCAGCGGGATGCCCTCCGGCTCGCTCGCGTCCGGAGACGCGAGGAACCGCACGCGTTCGGCCAGGTCGTGCGCCGCCGACGCGTGCCGTGCGGGCATGGCGGCCATGATCTTGTGCAGCGCGCCGCGTGCCTCGCGGGCGAACGGCGAGCCGGCCGCGCCGCGTAAGGCGACCGACACCGCGACCGCCTCGGCGGGCGTGAAGTTCAGTGGTGGCAAGGTCATCGCCGGGTCGAGCGTGTACCCGCCGCGGCGGCCCAGGTCCGCGTAGATCGGCACGCCGGCCTGCTGCAGCGCGCCGATGTCGCGCTCGATGGTGCGCACGCTGACCTCGTACCGCTCCGCCAGACAGCGCGCCGAGCGCCGCCGCGGCGCGACCGCCCGGAGGTCCTCGACGATGGCGTACAACCGGTCCGTTCGGTTCATGCCGCGGACGCTAGCCGTGGCCACCGACAAAACCGGGCCACGGACCGGCTACGAGATCGTCCCCTCCAGGTGCGGCTTTCCGCCGCGCGCGCCGAAGAGCTCGAACCGCCACCCGCCCGAGTCGTCCGGACCGGCCGCGAAGCCGACCCGCGCCGGCAGCGGCACGGGTGTCTTGAACCGGACGTCGACCGTGTACGCGTCCGGCAGCCGGCCCTCGAACGCGGCCAGGCAGCGCGCCTTGGTCCACATGCCGTGCGCGATCGCCCGCGGGTAGCCGAACATCTTCGCGGTCAGCTGGTGCAGGTGGATCGGGTTGCGGTCGCCGGACACCTCGCCGTAGCGCCGGCCGATGTCCGCCGGAACCCGCCAGATCGCCGTCGGCGTGGGCGGTTCCCGCCGCTCTCGGGGCCCGGACGAGCCGGAGCCACCGCCGCGGCGCAGGTAGGTCGACACGTCGGTCCACACGACCTCACCGCCTCCCGCACCGCCGACGAGCGCCTCGGAGATCATGTCGAACTGCTTGCCGCGCGGATGGTCCCGCAGGTTCGCCACCCGCACGCGCAGCTCCAGCTCGTCGCCGAGCAGCAGCGGGCGGGTCAGCGTGATCCGGTTCGCCACGTGCACCGAGCCGGCCAGCGGGAACGGGAAGTCGCCGGCGGCCATCAGCTTGACCTGCAAGGGAAACGTCAGCAGGTGCGGGTAGGTGGCCGGCAGCTCGTCACCGAGCCGGAACCCGCAGACCCGGTTGTAGGCCGCGAGACGCGCGGGGTCGACCCGCACGCCGGTGAGTGCGTACGCGGTGTCCGGCAGCTCGCCGCCCTTGTGCCGCAACCCCGACAGCACGGCCTTCGGGTACAGCGTCGCGAGGTTCGGCGGGCTCGACAGCCGGGTGATCGCCATGTCAGGCCCCCAGCAGGCTCTGGCCGCACACGCGCACGACGTTGCCGTTGACCGCGGCCGACCCGGGGTTCGCGTACCAGGCGATCGTCTCCGCCACGTCGACCGGCAGGCCGCCCTGGGACAGGGAGTTCATCCGCCGGCCGGCCTCGCGGAGGAACAGTGGGACGGCCGCGGTCATCCTCGTCTCGATGAACCCGGGCGCCACCGCGTTGATCGTCGCCCCGCGCTCGGCGAGCACCGGGGCGTAGGTGCGGACCATGCCGATGACGCCGGCTTTGCTCGTGGCGTAGTTGGTCTGGCCGACGTTCCCGGCGATGCCCGCGATCGACGAGACCCCGATGATCCTGCCGCCCTCCCGCAGGACGTTCGCCTCGAGGAGCGCGTCGTTGATCGCCAGCTGGCTCGCCAGGTTGACCGCCAGCACGGCGTCCCAGGCCTGCTCCTTCATCCTGCCCAGCGTCTTGTCCCGGGTGATGCCGGCGTTGTGCACGAGGACGTCGACCCCACCGTGCCGATCGGTCAGGTGCTCGACGAGCCGCGCCGGGGCGTCGGCGGCGGTGACGTCCAGCTGCAATGCGGTGCCGCGGACCCGGTTGGCCACGGCGGACAGCTCGTCGCCCTGGGCCGGGATGTCGAGCGCCACGACGTGGGCGCCGTCGCGGGCCAGCACGTCCGCGATCGACGCACCGATGCCCCGGGACGCACCGGTCACCAGCGCGACCTTGCCGGCGAGCGGCCGCGCCCAGTCGTCCGGTTCCACGACGGGCGCGTCGAACGTGCCGACCCGGATCACCTGCGCGTCGACGTAGGCGGACTTCGCCGACAGCAGGAACCGCAGCGTCGACTCGACGCCCGCCTCCGCGCCCGGCGTGACGTAGACCAGCCCGACCGTGGCGCCGCGCTTGAGCTCCTTGCCGACCGAGCGGGTGAAGCCCTCCAGCGCGCGCTGCGCGATCGCCGCGCGGCCGCCGGCCGACTCCGGCGGCGTGCCGAGCACGACCACCCGGCCGCACGTGCCAACGGTGCGGATCACCGGCCGGAAGAAGTCGTACAGCTCCCGCAGCCGCTCCGGCCGGTCGATGCCGGTGGCGTCGAAGACGAGCGCCGCGTGCTTCGCCGAGGTGGCTGGGCGTTCGCCCTCGGCCTGGGTCGACGGCTCGGTCACCGGTTCGGTCAGCGCCTCGATCCCGGCCGACTTGAGTACGGCGTGCACGGTGTCGGCGAGCCGTCCGCCCTCGGCCGCGCCGACCAGCGCCGGACCGCCCAGCGCCGGTTCGCCGGGCCGGTAGCGGCGCAGCGGGGTCGGGTTCGGCAGGCCCAGCCGGCGAACGATCTGCCGGCCGAGACCGGAGCGAGCAAACTGCTGGTACCGGTCGGTCATGATGCTCCGTTTCCGGTTCGGGGCCCATTCGACGCCGAGCCTACTCGTGAGTAGGTTAGGATTGCCAGCCGGGACAAGTCGAGTACGGGAGTGGGACACATGGCGCAGGTGCGCAGGGTCGCGATCGTCGGGGGCAACCGGATCCCGTTCGCGCGGTCCAACGGTCAGTACGCCACCGCCTCCAACCAGGACATGTTCACCGCCACCCTCGATGGTCTCGTGAGCCGGTTCGGTCTGCAGGACGAGCGGCTCGGCGAGGTCGCGGCGGGCGCGGTGCTCAAGCACAGCCGGGACTTCAACCTCGCGCGGGAGAGCGTGCTCGGCTCGAAGCTGTCTCCGCAGACGCCGGCCAACGACGTGCAACAGGCGTGCGGCACCGGTCTGCAGGCGGTGTTCCAGGTGGCGAACAAGATCGCGCTGGGCCAGCTCGACTCGGGCGTCGCCGGCGGCGTGGACACCACGAGCGACGCGCCACTCGGAGTGAACGAGGACCTGCGGCAGATCTTTCTGGAGCTCAACCGGGCCCGCGGCATCGGCGCGCGGCTGCGCGCGCTCGCGAAGATCCGGCCGACGCAGATCGTGCCGGACATCCCGCGCAACGCCGAGCCGCGCACGGGACTGTCGATGGGCGAGCACGCCGCGATCACCGCCGTCGAGTGGGGCGTCGGCCGAGAGGCGCAGGACGAGCTGGCCGCCGCCTCGCACCAGAAGCTCGCGGCGGCCTACGAGCGCGGCTTCTTCGGCGACCTGCTGACGCCCTACCTCGGTCTGACCCGCGACGCGAACCTGCGGCCGGACTCGGCGGCCGACAAGCTAGCGAAGCTCAAGCCGGTGTTCGGCGGCAAGGACGCCACGATGACCGCCGGCAACTCCACGCCGCTGACCGACGGCGCGTCGACCGTGCTGCTGGCGACGGAGGAGTGGGCGGCCGCGCGGCGGTTGCCCGTGCTCGCGTACCTGACGCACTCGCAGACGGCGGCGGTGGACTACGTGCACGGCCGCGAGGGTCTGCTGATGGCGCCGGCGTACGCGGTGCCACGGATGCTCGCGCGGGCCGGGTTGTCGTTGCAGGACTTCGACTTCTACGAGATGCACGAGGCGTTCGCCTCGCAGGTGCTGGCCACGCTGGCGGCGTGGGAGAGCGTGGACTTCGCGAAGGAGCGGCTGGGCATGGACGAGCCGCTGGGTCCGGTCGACCGCTCCCGCCTGAACGTCAACGGGTCCTCGCTCGCGGCGGGCCACCCGTTCGCCGCGACCGGCGGGCGGATCGTCGCCACCCTGGCCAAACTGTTGGCGGAGAAGGGATCGGGCCGGGGCCTGATCTCCATCTGCGCCGCGGGCGGCCAGGGTGTCACCGCGATCCTGGAGGCCGCATAGCCGCCGACGTTGTCCACAACGCGGCCCACTGTCCACAGAACACCCGTGACCACCAATTTCGTCAGCCCCCGCCAGTAGACTGGCGTGGTGGGGTGGCCCCCGGAGAGGGTGGGGGCCGCCATCCACGGGGATGCGTGGTTCGCGTCTGGGTGGGCGATTGCGGGCGGGATTTGGGGGCGGTTGGTTCGGGGGTGTCCGGTGGCTTGTCCCGGCGCGGGCGACACGCCGTAGGTGTTTCTGGCGCAATATCGGGCTCGCGCTAGAAACCCGGATACGGTGCGATCGTGGACCCGGTGCGCAATCCGTTCGCCCCCGGAGCGGGGCAGCGCCCTCCCGAGCTCGCCGGCCGGGAGAAGGAGGTCGCCGCGTTCGACGTCGTGCTCGAGCGGGTCGCGCGCGGGCGGCCCGAGCGCAGCCTGGTGCTGACCGGTCTGCGCGGCGTGGGCAAGACCGTGCTGCTGGGCGAGCTGCGCTCGATGGCGGTGCGCCGCGGCTGGGGTGCCGGCAAGATCGAGGCGCGGCCGGACGCCGGGTTGCGCCGGCCGCTGTCCGCCGCGCTGCACCGGGCCGTGCGGGATCTCGCCGTGCGCCACCGCGCGCCGGACCGGGTCGAGCACGTGCTCGGCGTGCTCAAGGCGTTCGCGCTGCGGGCGAATCCCAGCGACTCCAAGATGCGCGACCGCTGGCAGCCCGGCATCGACGTGCCGCCGACGCAGGGGCGGGCCGACTCCGGGGACATCGAGATCGACCTGGTCGAGCTGTTCACGGACGTGGCCGAGCTGGCGCAGGACGTCGGAACGGGCGTGGCGCTGCTGATCGACGAGATGCAGGATGTCGTCGCCGACGACGTGTCCGCGCTGTGCGCCGCGTGCCACGAGCTGTCCCAGTCGAGCGCGCCGTTCGTGGTGGTCGGCGCCGGGCTGCCGCACCTGCCGGCCGTGCTGTCCGCGTCGAAGTCGTACTCGGAGCGGCTGTTCCGGTACGTGCGCATCGACCGGCTCGACCGGACCGACGCCGACCGCGCGGTGCTGGCCCCGGTCTCGCGCGAGGACGCGAGCATCACCGACGAGGCCCTCGACGCGCTGTACGACGCGGCGGGCGGGTACCCGTACTTCATCCAGGCGTATGGCAAGGCGGCCTGGGACGCGGCGCCGAGCGACCCGATCACCGTGGAGGACGTGGGCGTCGCGGCACCGGAGGCGGAGTCGGAGCTCGCGGTGGGCTTCTTCGGCTCCCGCTACGAGCGCGCGACCCCGGCCGAGCGGGAGTACCTGCGTGCGATAGCCGAGCTGACGAAGGGCAAGACCGACGAGGGCGCGGCGACCGCGGACATCGCGTCGCACCTGAGCCGCAAGCCGTCGTCGTTGTCGCCCGCGCGGGACTCGCTGATCAAGAAGGGCCTCATCTACTCGGCCGAGCGAGGCCGGATCGCGTTCACCGTGCCGCACTTCGGCCGGTACCTGCTGAACATGGACGACTAGCGTCCTCTGCCACAATCTCCGGCCGTCTAGCAAGATCACTAGACGCCTAGATACTCCTGCATCGACCTCGCCTCCGCCCATCCATGCGTCCTGTCTGATCATCATGACACCGGGGAATCCCCGGCATGTGTTGCGGTTCACCGATGAATCACGCGACTTCCAGCGATGGAATCGGCATAATGGTCAGTAGCTGGAGGAACCAGCGAAGTCATCGAGGGGAGTACCGAAAACCATGAACATCACCGCCAAGCTCCGCGCCCGCCGCGTCGAGTCCCGCAACCGCCGGGCGGTGAACCGCGCGCTCGCTGAGGCCAAGACGCCGGCCATGCGTGAGGAGATCATCGCGGTCGCGCAGCGGCAGTCCATCCGATAAGTCGCAGAAACTTCTCCGTGGCCGTGTAACACCCTGGGTACGGCCCACGATGAACGTGTTGACCCCGTAGTGCTGGCGGACCCCCGACCTGGCAGCACTGCGGGGTTTCCACATGTCGGCGCCTGGCCTTCCGGCAGCCCGCTCACCACCGAAACCGCACGCCCCGGCGCACCGCGCCTCCACTTCTGCCGGTGATCGAATCACGACGAGGTTGGGTTGTGCGGAGGTGATCAACCAAGCACAGTGCCAGACATGGCTGCAGTGTCCGCGGAGTCGACCGAGTTGTTCGTCGGGACGGTCGACGCACCGCTTCAGGTTGTTCGGGTGTCTTTCACCGGATCGGGGTCGGCCCGGGTGCACGTCGAGGGCGCGGGCGTCGACACGCCGGAGCCCGTCGACCTCGCCGTCACGGGGCAGGCCGGGGTCGAGGTCGCGGTGGACACCCACGGCGCCGCACCCGGGACGACGTTGCCCACCCGTGCCGTCGTGGCCCGCGGGGCGGACCGGTTCGAGGTGGACTTCGAGCTCGTCGTCGCCGAGCCGGGGTGGACCATGCACATGGTCAGCCACTTCCACTACGACCCCGTCTGGTGGAACACGCAGGCCGCGTACACGATCGCCTGGGACGAGCTCGACTTCCAAGCACGCACCGCGGCGCCCGCCGGCTCGCCGGGTTCGACCTCGTCCGCGCGCACCTCGATCTCGCGCTCGCCGAGCCCGAGTACCCTGCCGAGCTCGGGACGCAGGCCGGGCTGGCCGGGGCGGCGGCACTGGCATTCCACGCCCTGTGAGACATACGCTTGCCTTGGTCAAGTAATTGTTTCACGGGAAACGAGGCACCTCTGATGGCCACCGAAGTACCGGTAGATCGCATCGCAACCGTTCGCGCGTTCAACCGTAGCTACACCAAGTTCCTCGGTGCGCTCAACGGTCACCTGCTCAGCACACCATATTCATTGACCGAAGCAAGGGTTCTGTTCGAGCTGGGGCAGCGGGACGAGACCGAGGTCGCGGAGCTGCGGCGGGTGATCGGGCTCGACGCCGGATACCTGAGCCGGCTGCTCGGCCGGTTCGAGGAGAGCGGGCTGGTCCGGCGGGAGCGGTCCACATCGGACGCGCGGCGCCAGCTGATCCGTCTGACCAACAAGGGGCGGGACACGTTCCGCGTGCTCGACACCAAGTCGGCCGCGCAGATCCGGGCGCTCCTGGCCGACCTCACCGACGACGAGCAGCGGCGCCTGGTCGACGCGATGGACATGATCCGCACGCGGCTGACCAACGCGGGGGCAGGACCTGACGTGCGGCTACGCACGCCCGAGGCCGGCGACTACGGCTGGGTCATCGAGCGCAACGGCGCACTGTACGCGCAGGAGCACGGCTGGGACTCCTCGTACGAGGCACTCGTCGCGCGGATCGTCGCGGGCTTCCTGGACGAACACGACCCGAAGCGCGAGGCGGCGTGGATCGCGGAGCTGCACGGAGAGCGTGCCGGCGCGATCTTCTGTGTCCGCAAGGACGACGAGACCGCGAAGCTGCGGTTGCTGCACGTGGAGCCGAGCGTGCGGGGGGCCGGTGTGGGCACGGTTCTGGTCGACGAGTGTGTCCGGTTCGCACGGGCGGCCGGGTACCGGGCGATGGAGCTGTGGACGGTGTCGGTGCTGGCGCCGGCCCGGCGGATCTACCAGCGTGCCGGGTTCGAGCTGGTCGAGGAGGACACGGCCGATCGGTTCGGGCACCGGCTGACCGGGCAGACCTGGCGGCTGGAGCTGTGATTCGTCGCGGATTCCGCTCAACCGCGCGGCAACCGGCCCATCAGGTAGAACTCGTCGTTGGGCCGCAGGGCGGTGAGGTGCGCGATCCGGTTGGAGAGCGCGAAGAGCGCGGTGATCGCGCCGACGTCCCAGATCTCCTCCTCGGTGAGGCCGGCGTCGCGGGCCGCGTCGAGGTCGTCGGAGTTGAACGTGGCGGGGTCGACGGCGAGCGCGAGGGCCAGGTCGACGATCGCCCGCTCGCGATCGGTGAGCTCGACGGTCCACGGGTTGGCGGCGACGCGGTCGGCGATCTGGGCGTCCTTGGCGCGGATGCGCAGGATCGCCCCGTGCGCGACGACGCAGTAGGTGCAGCTGTTAGCGCCGGAGGTGGCGACGACGACGAGCTCGCGCTCGGCCTTGCTGAGTCCGGAGTCGCGTTCCATGACCGCGTCGTGGTAATCCATGAACGCACGCAACTCGGCGGGCCGGTGGGCGAGCGCTCGGAAGACGTTCGGCACGAACCCGGACTTCTCCGCGACGGCACCCACCCGCTCCCGGAGATCACCGGGCAGCTCGGCCACCTCGG
This sequence comes from Actinophytocola sp., assembly GCF_050699935.1. Classification (NCBI taxonomy): domain Bacteria; kingdom Bacillati; phylum Actinomycetota; class Actinomycetes; order Pseudonocardiales; family Pseudonocardiaceae; genus Actinophytocola; species Actinophytocola sp. The sequence continues at coordinate 22,838 of NZ_JBOHGB010000030.1, read as the reverse complement.
CGACGGGAAATCTGCTCACTTCCTCAGCCACGGCGCTCACGTTACCCGCCCAACCCCGACAACCCGCCGACCTGGGAAAACACCTACCCCACGCGTCCGCCCTACCCTCGCGGCCCCCACCGCCCGTGGATGGCGGCCCCCACCCTCTCCGGGGGCCACCCCACCACGCCAGTCTAGTGGTGGGGGCTGACGGGTGGGGGGTTCAAGATCGACTTGTGGACAAGTCGGCGGGTTGTGGGCAAGTCTTCTTGGAGTGTCGATTTTCTGTCGGGGTGGCCGTCTAGGTCTCAGTCACGACAGCGAGGAGGATGACATGGCCAACTTCGTCGGGTTCCTTCGGGGGACCGAGGACGCGCAGAGCCACCTGAGCCCGGACGAGGCGCAGCGCACGCTGGAGCGGTACATCCGGTGGAGCGAGGACCTCGAGAAGGCCGGCAACCCGCCGGACGGCGGCGGGCTGTCCTTCCGGGGACGTGTGGTGCGGCGGGGCGGCGGCGGGCTCGACGTCACCGACGGCCCGTTCGTGGAGGGGACGGAGATTCTCGGCGGCTTCATCACCGTCGAAGCGACGGACCTCGACGAGGCGGAGAAGATCTTCTCCAGCCACCCGCACCTGGACTTCGGCTCCATCGAGGTCCGCAAGATCGGCGAGCAGGGGTGCGAGCCCTGATGCCGAACGCCGGAGGATCTCCCGCCGCCGACTCCGGCGCGCGGGAGGCCCCGGCGAGCGAGCGGTCGGCCGGCGGCGCGGGCCCGGAGGCCGGGCGGTCCCGGCAGCTCGTCGAGCAGCTGTTCCGGCACAGCGCCGGCCGGATCGTGGCCACGCTCGCGCGGGTGCTCGGGCCGGCGCGGCTCGACGTCGCCGAGGAGGCCGTGCAGGAGGCGCTGCTGCGCGCCCTACAACGCTGGCCGTACTCGGGCGTGCCGGACAACCCCGCCGGGTGGCTCTTCCAGGTCGCGCGGAACAGCGCGCTCGACCGGGTCCGGCACGACGACGTCGTGCGGGCGCGGTTGCCGCTGCTGCTCCCGCCCGAGCGGATGGACGAACCCGGCACCGACGACGAGCTCGCGCTCATGTTCCTCTGCTGCCATCCGGGACTGCCCGTCGCCTCGCAAGTGGTGCTCACGCTGCGGACCGTCGGCGGGCTCGGCGTCGGCGAGATCGGGGCGGCGCTGCTCACCCGGCCGGCGACCGTGGCGCAGCGGCTCGTGCGGGCAAAGCGGTGGTTGCGGGACAACGACTCCCTGCTCGACGTCGATCCGTCCCGAGTGGACAGTGTGTTGGCCGTCCTCTACCTGCTCTTCAACGCCGGGTACGACGCGGTCGAGGGGGACAGCGCCGTCCGCGGCGAGCTGTGCGGGGAGGCGATCCGGCTGTGCCGGCTGCTCCGCGCGGACCGCCGGACCGACCTGCCGCGAACGCGGGCGCTGCTCGCGCTGATGTTGTTGCAGGGCAGCCGCCTGCGAGCCCGGACCGATCCGGACGGGGACGTCCTGCTGCTGTCCGACCAGGACCGGACGCGCTGGGACCAGGGCATGATCGCCGAGGGGACACGCACGTTCGCCTCCTCGTGCACCGGCGACGAGCGGTCCGCCTTCCACGTCGAGGCCGCCATCGCGCTCTGCCACGCCATGGCGCCGGACGTCGAGCGCACCGACTGGGCTCGCGTCGTGACCCTCTACGACGACCTGCTTGTCCTGCGACCCTCGCCCGTGGCCGCGCTGAACCGGGCGATCGCCGCTGCCATGGTGGGCGACGTCGACCACCGCGAGTTCGAACGGCTCGAACGCGAGCCCGCGCTACGCGACTACCACCTGCTGCCCGCCGCTCTCGGCGCGCTCTGGCTGCGGGCCGGCGAACCGGAGACCGCCGCGGCCTACTACCGGACCGCGCTCACCAAGCAGACCTCCGCACCCACCCGCCGCTTCCTCGAACGGCAGCTCGACCGGTGCCTGAACCATCCGCCCGGGTGAGGTCCGCGAGGCGTCCACACCACTGTGGACAACAACGGCATGCCGACGTGAACGGGACATGACGGGCAGGTTGTCGCCGCGTTGGCTTCGGGTTGTGCCGCAACCGAATTCCACACAGGCTGTGCACAGCTTCGTCCACAGCCTGTGGACAACCCACGTGGACAACTAGATACCGGCACCCAGCTGGTGGTGTTGGGCCAGGTGATCGCCCACGATCAGCAAGCACGCGACGCATCGCGAGCCCGCGTGCGACTTCATGATCTTGTCGATCGGCACGCTGTGAGTACACGCCGCCTCGACGAAGCTCGCCGGCCGCTCGTGGCTCACGAACGCGTGCACGCGGTCGTCGTAGCGGGACAACCGCCAGCTCCACTTGTCGCATCTGTCGGTCTCGCACATGGCACGACCTCCCACGATCACGGCGCTACGTACAGAGTGGACGCCGCGACCCCACCGACCATGATGCAACTTGCAGAATTCGGGGGGACCACTGTCGCGAGTGGTCCCCCCGAATCGATACCAAACCTCAGCCGAGTCGCTGCTTGAGCACCTCCAGCTCGGCACGCAGCACGGTCGGCAGCTTGTCGCCGACCTTCTCGAACCACTCCTCGATCAGCGGAAGCTCGGCGCGCCACTCGTCCTCGTCGACCTTCAGTGCTGCCTCGACGTTCTCGCGCGAGGTGTCCAGGCCGGACAGGTCGAGGTCGTCCGCGGTCGGCACGTAGCCGATCGAGGTCTCGGTGGCGGCCGCCTTGCCCTCGATGCGCTCGATGGCCCACTTCAGCACCCGGGAGTTCTCCCCGAAGCCCGGCCACAGGAACTTACGGTCCGCGTCGCGCCGGAACCAGTTCACGTAGAAGATCTTCGGCAACTTGTCGGCGTCGGCCCGCTTGCCGGTGTCGATCCAGTGCTGGAAGTAGTCACCCGCGTGGTAGCCGATGAACGGAAGCATCGCCATCGGGTCCCGCCGGACCACGCCGACCTTGCCCTTCGCGGCGGCCGTGGTCTCCGACGACAGCGTGGCGCCCATGAAGGTGCCGTGCTGCCAGTCGCGCGACTCGGTGACCAGCGGGATCGTCGTGGCGCGACGGCCGCCGAAGAAGATCGCCGAGATCGGCACGCCCTTCGGGTCGTCCCACTCCGGGGCGAGGATCGGGCACTGCGCCATCGGCGTGCAGTACCGCGAGTTCGGGTGCGAGGACGGCTCGTCCGCGTCCGGCGTCCAGTCCCGCTTCTTCCACGACGTCAGGTGGGCGGGCGGCTCACCCATGCCCTCCCACCAGATGTCGCCGTCGTCGGTCAGCGCGACGTTGGTGAACAGCGAGTTCCCGCGCGCGACGGTCCGCATCGCGTTCGGGTTCGTGTGCCAGTCGGTGCCGGGGGCGACGCCGAAGAAGCCGGCCTCGGGGTTGACCGCGTAGAGCCGGCCGTCCTCTCCGAAGCGCATCCACGCGATGTCGTCGCCGAGCGTCTCGACCTTCCAGCCCGGGATGGTCGGCTCGAGCATGGCGAGGTTGGTCTTGCCGCACGCGCTCGGGAACGCCGCCGCGACGTAGTAGACTTTCTGCTCCGGCGAGATCAGCTTCAGGATCAGCATGTGCTCGGCGAGCCAGCCCTCGTCCCGCCCGATCACCGAGGCGATCCGCAGCGAGTAGCACTTCTTGCCGAGCAGCGCGTTGCCGCCGTAGCCGGAGCCGTAGCTCCAGATGAGCCGCTCCTCGGGGAAGTGGGTGATGTACTTCGTCTCGCTGCACGGCCACGGCACGTCCTGCTCGCCGGGCTGGAGCGGCTTGCCGACCGAGTGCAGGGCCGGCACGAAGTCGCGCTCGTCGCCGTCGTCGTCGAAGAACTTGTCCAGGACCCGGGTGCCCATCCGCGTCATGATCTTCATCGACAGGACGACGTAGGCGGAGTCGGTGATCTCCACGCCCAGCATCGGCGTGGCCGCGGACAGCGGGCCCATGCAGAACGGGATCACGTACATCGTCCGACCACGCATCGAGCCGCGGTACAGCTCGGTCATGATCGACTTCATCTCGACCGGGTCCATCCAGTTGTTGGTGGGCCCGGCGTCGGCGGGGTCGACCGAGCAGATGAACGTCCGCTCCTCGACCCGGGCGACGTCGTCGGGGTCGGACGCGGCCCAGAACGAGTTCGGCTTCTTGGCCAGGCGCGTGAAGGTGCCCGCCTCGACGAGCCCGCTGGTCAGCCGGTTCCACTCGTCCTCGGAACCGTCGACCCAGACCACCTCGTCCGGCGTGGTCAGCTCAGCCACCTCACGTACCCATGACAGGAGCCGCCGGTGCTTCGTCGGTGCGTTCTCCACACCCGGGATTGCCACTGCCGTCATCTCGTCTCGTCTCCTGACTGACGCCGAAAGTCAACAGGACGCCGTCGTCCAAGGCCGGACATCGGCGTCCTGAAAGAACGGCGAAGACCCCGCCCGGGCCTAGGACGGGGCATGCCGCGTTGGGATATAAAGAGGTTAACCAGATCGACGGCGACTAACCGAGTCCGATCGTGTCGGTTCTCTCACAAGACCGATTCGGGAATCGATTCAGCACACAATCGTACGAGTCGGGGATCTGAACATGACCGATCCCGACGTCCGAGGACGCCGGGATCGATGGCCTGTTCGATTGTGGGGGCAGCTGGTCCGACTCAGCGCTCGGCCCAGACCGAGTCCGACCCGGCACTCGTGTCGGCGCCCGTGTCCGAGCCGGTGTCCGAGCCGGTGTCGACCCCGGAGTCCGAACCCGTGCCCGATCCGGTGTTCTCCGACTCGTACGTACCGTCCGAGTTGATCTGACCCTCCTCGGTGACGGTCCACTCGTCCTCACCGGTGTGCTCGGCCACGGTCACGCCGCCGTCCGACTCGATCACGACGGCCTGGTCGGCTGAGCCGTCGCCGTCGGTGTCGGTGAACGCGTAGGTCGTGCCGTCGGTGTCGGTGACGACCGCGGTGTCGTTGGTGCCGTCGCCGTCGGTGTCGTAGGTGGCCGGGCCCGCGTTGACGTCCTGGCCCGGCATGTCGACGGTGATGTCCCCCTCGGCGGCGGACGTGTCGTCGGAGGTCTCCGACGCGTCGGTCGTGTCCGTGGTGTCGGAGCCGGAGGCGTCGTCCGCGCCGTCACCGGTCGGCGTCGGCAGCGTGTCGACGTTCTCCGCGCGCCACTCGCCGGTGCTCGCGTCGTACTCGGCCCCCGCGACGATGTTGCCCTCGGCGTCGTACTGCACCGCGACGTCGGCCGTGCCGTCGGCGTCCGTGTCCGCGTACGCGAGGTAGCCGCCGTCCTCGCTCTCGACGACCGCCGTGTCGTTGGCGCCGTCGCCGTCCATGTCGTAGTTCTCCTCGACCTCATACTCCGTGCCGTCGACCTCGACGGTCAGCTCGTCCTGACCAGCGGCGTCAGTGTCGGTCGTCGAGGTGTCGTCGGTCGAGGTGTCGTCGTCCACGTACACGGGTTGCCCCCTCTTGGGAAGAAGTCCTGACTGTGTTGTTGCGCCACTATGGGACTGACCGTAGACCCGTCCGGTTCCCGAACCTTCAGGCACGGTCCCGGACCACACGGATGCTGGCGAGGAGTTTCTCCGCACGTTCCCGCCCGGAGGTGACCTCCGTCAGGCGCTTGTTTACCACGCCCAGCCGCTTCGAGCGCTCCGACGCGTCAAGTCGCAAGGCTTTGTCAACCTCTCGGAGTTCCTCCTCGATACCCGCGATGCGCTTGCCGAGCGCCTCGTCGAGCGCGAGCGCGAGCTGGGACTCCGCCTCGATCAGCTGCTCCGACACCAGTTGGTCCAATGTGGACCGTGCATCGAGGATCGACTCCGACAGCCACTGCTTCATGTGCTGCTTGTCCGCGGTGTGCTTGCGGGTCCGCTGCAGCCACCAGCCCGCACCGAGGCCGATGACCGCGACCGGGGCCAGCGCCAGCATCGTGGCACCCAGGCTCGCCCCCGCGCCGACCGCGCCGACCCCCGGCAGGAACCGCGCCATCATCGAGCCCGCGCCGAGCCCACCGGTCGCACCGGTGAACACGAGCAGCTTGTCCTCGGTGGTCGGTTGCCGCTTCTCCGGAGGGCGCAACACGATCGGCGGATGACCCGCGCGGGCGAACTGCGCGCGGATCATCTCCAGCTCCTCGGCGGAGAACAGGTCGGCGAGCACGGTGTCGGTGACCCGGTTCAGCCGCGCGTTGACCGACGCGCCGACCCGGCCCGACACCATCTGCATGGCGGCGTCGACCTGGGCCGGCAGTGTGGGCAGCGCGTCGCGGTCCGCGGCGTCGATGGCCTGGCGGAACCACGACTGCAGGTCACGCATCTGGCGGGCGACCTCGTGGTTGTTCTCCAGCCGGGCGCGCTGGACCTCGCTGCGCATCCGGACCTGCCAGCCCTTGGTCGAGGAGCGCCGCTCACCGGTCAGCTCCTCCTTGCGGGCGCGCAGCGACTCGGCCTCCTCCTCGCCGGTGGACAGCGCCCGCCGCTCGGACTCGAGCTTGATGCCCAGCTGGCCGAGCGCGGTCGACAGCGCGCGCATGGTGTTCGCCTCGGTCAGCATGACCGACCGGTCGACGAGCAGGTTGGTGAGCGCGGAGCGCAGCGCCTCGACGCCGGACCGGTCGCGCAGCATGGCGGCGGCCTCCGCGTTGGGCGCCTTGGCGGCCATGTCATACATCCGCGCGGACACCGGGTGGAACGTCGCGCCGGCGAAGCGTGGCGCGTGCTCGGCGAGCAAGGCCTGGTCGGCCTCGAGCACCTGCCGCCAGCCGCGGTACTGGTCCACCTTGGACAGGGCGAACATGATCGTCTCGACGCGCTCGCCCACCCCGGCCAGGAAGTTCAGCTCGCCCAGCGTGAACGGCGCGGAGGCGTCGACGACGAACAGCAGCGCGGTGGCCGACGAGGCGGCCTCGGCGGCGAGCTCACCGTGCACCGAGTCGAGCCCACCGACGCCCGGCGTGTCCACAATGGACAACTTCTCGAGCAGCTCGACCGGGCCGTCGACCTCGACGTAGCGCGGCGGCAGCTGACCGGCCGGCAGCTGGTGGCCGGCGGACACCCAGTGGACCAGCTCGCCGATGTCCACCGGGACCGGCGCCAGCTGCCCGGGGTAGCAGGCGCGCGCCTCCCACTGCTCGGCGTGGCTGAACAGGAGGTAGGTCGCGGTGGCCACGTCAGCGTCCACAGGGGACAGACCGGGCCGCCCGAGCAGCGCGTTGACCAGCGAGCTCTTGCCCCGGTTGGTTTCGCCGACGACGACCGCGGACGGCTTGGCCCGCCGCTTGGCCCGGATCTCCTCGACCCACTTGGCGGCGTCCTCGTCGGACTCGCGCAACATCTTGAGCAGCTGCTCCCGTGCCTGCGCGACCTGCTTGGGCAGCGAGAGTTGCTTGGCCGGGGCACTCATTGCGCCGCCTTGCTGTAGACGGTGACGATCGGGGCTCGGAGCACCTCGCCGCGGTCGGCGAAGCCCACCACCTCGGTCTCCGCGACCACGCCGTCGAGCGTCTCGTCGGTGGTCGCCACCGTGCCGCCGGCCTCGTGGAACGCCGGGTCGAAGCGGACGCCGTCCGGCCGCAGCGCGGTGACGCCGATGCCGGCGAGCCCTTCCTCGAGCCGCTCGGCCACGCCCGCGCTGCGTGCCCGGTCGAGCGCGTAGAGGCACAGCTGCACCAGGGATCTGCGCTCGGCCAGGGCCTGGTCGAGCAGCGGGCCGCCCTCCTTCGCGGGCTGGCTGTCGGCCGTGAGGTCGCCGCCGGTCACCAGGCCGTCCGCGGCGATGCCCGCCCGCGTCTGCCCGGTCTGCCCTCCGGTCTGCTGTCCGGCCGTACGGGCCGCGTCCGCGATCACCGACGCCTTGACCTCGACCGTGGACTCGGACGAGTCACCGCCGCGCACGCCCGAGTCGTCCTTGCCGCGTTTGAACCAGGAAGCCATCGTCCCCACTCACCCCGCCTGCTCGCGAAGTTGCTGCCAGATCAGGAAGTATGCGCGATGCACGACGTGCGCGACCCGGCTTTGCGCAGGTGTGGCACCGAACGACGCGAACGAGCGCCACCAGCCGGCCCGCTCGAGCGCGTACGCGGACAGCTCCTTGTGCGGGCGGCCCTTCAACCCGAGCTGTTCGCCGACGTCCGCGGTGCTGCCGACCCGCAGCACCTCCTCGGCCAGGTCCTCGGGCATCGCCACCGCCCCGGACGTGACCAACGTGAGGGCCTCGAGCAACCGCAGCTGGTGCGCCTCGGGCTTGGCCAGCAACACCTCGATGGCGTCGTGCACGCGCTGCCGCTCACCCGGGTCGCCCGACGCGTGCGCGAGCGCGGTGACCGACGCCAGGGCGGCGGCCGCCTTGATGCCGTCGGCCCGCGCGCGGAACACCGCGTCGAGCCGGATGCGCACGCCCGCGAGACCGGAGGCGTTGAGCAGCGTGCGGCGCAGCGAGCCGGCGGTGAGCTCCGGGTCGGCCCGCAGCGCGTCGACGGCGCACCGGATGCCGTACAGGTCCAGCGTCTCCAGCAGCCGCGCGCGGGTGCCGCTGGGAACCTCGCACTCCCAGGTGGTGAAGATGTCCGCGGACACCAACATCGTCTCCCAGGTCGCGTCGTCCAATTTGGACAGCGACCGCAGCGCGTCGGCGTCCGCGGAGGTGAACCCGCCGGACTCGGCGGACTCGGCCAAGAGCCCGATCACCGGGATGACGTCGGCCACCCGCGGCTTGAGCGTCTGCGCCTGCTTCTCGGCGAGCAGGCTCGCGGCCTTCCACACGTCGCCGTCGGACCCGGTGACCGACTCGGGCGTGATCGTGTCGGCCTTGTTCAGCACGGCGATGGCGTTGACCGGGCCGGCGTCGCGGCTCGCGGTGGCGGCCGTGAACGCGGCGAGCGCCTGCTGGTCGTCGGCACGCACGCCCTGGGTGACGACGTAGAGCACGGCCTCGGCGCCGGCGACGGCGTTGCGCGAGGTCGGATCGAGCTCGTCATCGGACTCCTCGCCGTCGGACCCGCCGTCGGACTCGTCGGGCTTGCGGTGCTTGGCGGCGCCGAGCAGCTGCTCGGTGCGCTTGACCGAGGCGTCGTCCAGCGAGCCGAGGCCCGGGGTGTCGATCACCGTGAGGTCGCGCAGCACGGCGTTGGTGAGGTAGGCCTCCAGGTGCGACACCTGGTCGAAGTCGACCTCGAGGTCGCCCGGGATCATCCCGCCCGCGTCGAACGGCAGCACCTGCTTGCGGCCGTCGAAGAACACCAGCTCGACGCGGTCGACCGTGCCGTACTGGAAACGGGTGACCAGCCGGGTGCACTCGCCGACGTCGGTGGGCGCGACCCGGCGCCCGATCAGCGCGTTGACGAGCGTCGACTTGCCCGACTTGATCCGCCCGGCCACCGCGACCTGCAGCGGCGCGGACAGCCGGCGCAGCACCTCGCGGAAACCGGCCGCGGTACGCGCGGAGACCTGCGGCTGCAGCCGGGTGCACAGGTGGGCCACCGCGGCCGACAACGGACCGGCGACATGCTGCTGCTCGGTAGCCGTCGTCACGCGTCACTCCCCTCGTGAAAGGCACCACCGTGCATCAGTGATCGTGCCATGACCGCTCAGTCACCGGCGCCTGGTACCGCACATCCAGCGGCCAGGCGGCGAGGACCGCGTCGGCCGCGGACCGCGCGTCGGCACCGAGTGCGGCGGCGCGGGCGGCGTAGTCGGCGGCGAGGCGGGCGAGGGCGTCGGCACGCGGGTCGGCACACGGGTCCGTGGCCGGCTCGCCGGGCACGGCCGCGACCACGGTGCCCGCCCGGCGCGCGGTGCGCAGCACGCCCGCCGCCTCCAGCTCGCGGTAGACCCGCGCGACCGTGCCCGCGGCGAGCCCGAGGTCGCCGGCCAGTTGGCGGATGGCCGGCAGCCGGCTGCCCACCGGCAGCGCGCCGACCCGTACGAGGTGCAGCAGCTGGTCACGAACCTGGCGCCACGGCGCGACCCCGCTGTCCGGGTCGACGACGATTCTCGGCGCGGTCACCGCGGGACGCGCTCGAGCGAGCGCCGGCTCGGCACGGCGAGCCACATCCAGCAGACGAGCGCGCCGGCCAGCACGACGAGGTCGACGATCTCCACGAGGTGGCCGAAGTCGTGCGTGAGCCAGCCGGGCGCGCGCGGCAGCGGCAGCCCGTCGCCACCGTGGCCGGCCAGCATGGCGATCCGCTGCTGGCCGTCGTGGACCAGGCCGGTGAGCCACGGGAACCCGATGGCCACGGCGACCCGCGCGGTCCTGGTTCGCAGCGCGACGTCGACCTCCGCGTCGGACACCGACGGCCGGCGGACCGCGAGGTACACCAGCGCGCTCACGACGGCCAGGCAGCAGGCGACGCCGCCGAGCGTGAACCAGCCGCTCGGCTCGGCCAGCGCGGCGCGGACGTCCGGGTCGAGGTCGATAGTCCAGTCGGTGGGCGGCTGCGGGACACCGTCGGGTGGCAGCGCGGCGAGGTACCGGTCGGCCCACGGCTGTGCCGACAGACCGAGCACGGCGAGCACCGCGGCCCAGCCGGCGAGGACGGCGGTCACGGCGATCGCCCAGGGCGGCACCAGGTCGCGCCAGCCGCGCGGGTCCAGCGTGGCGACCCGGATCCCGCTCACCGGCCGCAGCGTCGCGACGAGCTCGGCGATCAGCATGGCGGCGAGCAGCGGCAGCAGGATGTCGCCCGGCGTCCCGTCGTCGTCCCCGGTGGGCCAGACCAGCCCGGCCACCGGCGGCAGCAGGAGGAACAGCGCGACGTAGAGGACCCGGCGCTGGCGCAGGTACCGGACCGCCTCCCGGATCTGCGGCGCGGTCGGCTCGGCGATGCCCCACGTCCGCAGCACCCGCCGGCCGCTGTGCTCGGTCGGCCAGAGCAGGAGCAGCAGCAGCGCGGCCACGATGACCGAGGGCACGAGCACGCTCGTCACCCAGTGGGAGTCCACAACGGCACCTCTTTGTATCGCCTGATTGATACAAAGCTAGCGGACCCTGTCCACCTCACGGCGTAGCGACCGTACGACCTGCGCCTGACGACGGCCCGCGATCACCTTGCCTACGCTTTGCCCGTGCGCCGGTTAAGCCTGTGGATGAAGGCACACCCGATGGTGGGTGACAGCCTCCTCGCCGGCGCGGTCGCGCTGTTCGATGTGCTGATCTTCGTGGCCCGGGTGGCCAGTCCCGCGGACGAGCCGCCGCCCTGGTACGTCAACGTCCTGATCGTCGTGGGCGTCGTCGTGCCGCTGGTGTTCCGCCGCAAGTACCCGATCCCGGCCGCGTGGGTGGTGCTTGTCGTCGGCATCCCGCACTCGGCGCTCCAGCTGGGCGTGGCGGCCCTGTCCGCCACGTGCATCGCGCTGTACACGCTGGTCGCCTACGTCGGCCGCCGGCCGGCCCTGCTGTACGCGGTGGCGAACGTGGTGATCAGCGTCGTGCAGCTGGGGATCCAGTCGAACACGACCGGGACATGGCTGGTCTCGACGACCGTGTCGATCCTGTCGATCGCGCTGTGCTGGACGCTGGGCGAGTTCGCCGGTGCGCGCCGGGCCTACCACGCGGAGGTCGAGCAGCGGCTGGCGCTGCTGGAGGTCGAGCGGGACCACCAGGCGCAGATGGCGGTGGCGGCCGAGCGCGCGCGGATCGCCCGCGAGCTGCACGACGTCGTGGCGCACGCGGTGAGCGTGATCGTCGTGCAGGCCGACGGCGCCGCGTACGCGATCCACTCGCAACCGGAGCTGGCGGAGCGCGCGGTCAAGACGATCTCCGCGACCGGGCGCGAGGCCCTGACCGAGCTGCGCCGGCTGCTCGGTGTGCTGCGCAGCGAGGAGGCGGGCGAGGAGCGGACCCCGCAGCCGGCGGGCACGCAGTCGCTGTCCGAGCTCGCCGAGCGGGTACGCGCGGTCGGGCTGCCGGTGCGGCTGGAGATCGTCGGCGACGTGGACGACCTGCCGGCCGGTGTGGGGCTCGGGATCTACCGGATCGTGCAGGAGGCGCTGACGAACTCGCTCAAGCACGCCGGCCCCGGCACGAAGGCCGTGGTGCGGGTGGAGCGGACGAACGACGAGGTGCGGCTGAACATCGCCGACGACGGCCGGCAGTCGGTGGGCACGCTGGTCGGGGTGTCCGGCGGCAACGGGCTGATCGGCATGCGCGAGCGGGCACTGGTGTTCGGCGGCTCGCTCGACGCCGGGCCGCGACCGGGCGGCGGCTGGCTGGTTCACGCACGGCTGCCCCTCGCCGTGGACTGAGGCGCTACGTTGGCCCACGTGATCAGGGTGGTGCTCGTCGACGACCAGGAGCTGATGCGCGTCGGGTTCCGGATGGTGCTCGGCGCGCAGGAGGACATGACCGTCGTCGGCGAGGCCGGCAACGGCAAGGAGGCCGTCGAGCTCGCGGGGGAGCTGCGCCCGGACGTGGTGCTGATGGACGTGCGGATGCCGGTGCTGGACGGCGTCGAGGCGACCAGGCTGATCACCGAGCAGGGCTTCGCCAAGGTGCTCGTGATGACGACGTTCGACCTCGACGAGTACGCGCTGTCCGCCCTGCGCAACGGGGCCAGCGGGTTCCTGCTCAAGGACACGCCGTCGGTGCAGCTGGTGTCCGCGTTGCGCTCGGTGGCGAGCGGCGACGCGGTCGTCTCGCCGAGCGTGACCAAGCGGCTGCTGGACCGCTTCCTCGGGGCCGCCGGCGGTCAGCTGCGCGACGCCGCCGTGCTCGACGTGCTGACCGAGCGCGAGCGTGAGGTCCTGCTGTTGATCGCGCAGGGACTGTCCAACACCGAGATCGCCCGCAAGCTGTTCCTGTCCGAGGCGACGGTGAAGACGCACGTGGGCCGCGTTTTGTCCAAACTGGACCTTCGGGACCGCGTGCAGGCCGTCGTGCTCGCGTACGAGACCGGTCTCGTCCGTCCCGGGGAACACTGAGAACTCACTCAGCCACCCTGCGCGAGACTCCCGCCGGAACCCCTACTTCAGGGTGACCACGAATCAGGGTCGGTTTCAGGGTCGTAACGGATACAACCAACCTTTCGGCTGATGGACGCTACTCCCAGAAGTTGACCTGAACTGGCGACCACAGGTGGACGTGCGGAACCCCCGTGTACCGACACCATTTGCGTCAAGGGGAATCAGAACAACCAGGGAGAGACCATGATTGAGGCAGTCGGCCTCAGCAAGCGCTACGGGAAGACGGTCGCGGTGGACGATCTGTCGTTCACCGTCCAGGCCGGACGGGTCACCGGCTTCCTCGGCCCGAACGGCGCCGGCAAGTCGACCACGATGCGGATGATCCTCGGGCTGGACGCGCCGACCGCCGGCGGCGTCCGTATCGACGGCATGCGCTACCGGGAGCTGCACGACCCGCTCCGCACGGTCGGCGCGTTGCTCGACGCGAAGTGGATGCACCCCAACCGAACCGCTCGCGCGCACCTGCGCTGGCTCGCCAGGTCCAACAAGCTTCCGGTCAAGCGCGTCGACGAGGTGCTCGACCTCGTGGGCCTGACCAACGTCGCGAACCGCCGCGCGGGCGGGTTCTCGCTCGGCATGTCCCAGCGGCTCGGCATCGCCGCGGCGCTGCTCGGCGACCCGCAGGTGCTGCTGTTCGACGAGCCGGTCAACGGTCTCGACCCGGAGGGCATCCTGTGGATTCGCCGGTTCATGCACCGGCTGGCCGACGAGGGCCGGACCGTGTTCGTGTCCAGCCACCTGCTCTCGGAGATGGCGCTGACCGCGCAGGAGCTCGTCGTGATCGGCCGTGGCCGGCTGATCGCGCAGTGCAGCACCGAGGAGTTCGTGGCGCAGGCGACCGAGAACACCGTCCTGGTGCGCAGCCCGCAGCTCGCGCAGCTGCGCTCGGCGCTGGGCCAGAAGGGCGCCACCGTCCGGGACGAGGGCGAGTGCCTCGTCGTGACCGGAATGGACAGTGCCACGATCGGTGAGCTGGCCGCGGCCGAGGGCGCCGTGCTGCACGAGCTGAGCCCGCAGCGTGGCTCGCTCGAGGAGGCCTTCATCCAGCTCACCGGCGACTCCGTCGAGTACCACGCCGCGGTCGGGGACGACGCCGACCCGGCCGCGACCGCCGCCGACCTCATGCCTGCCGGGAAGTGAACCGATGACTCTGCTCGCCGTTGAACGCATCAAGCTCTTCACCACTCGCTCGCCGATGTGGTGCACGCTGGTGGCCCTCGCGGTCACGATCGGGTTCGCCGCACTGATCGCCGGCGTCGACACCGAGAACCAACCGACGATCGCGTCGTCCCAGTTCGGTTACGGCTTCGGGCTCGTCGTGATCATGGTGATGGCGACGCTGGCGATCACCACGGAGTACCGCTTCGGCACGATCCGGGCGACGTTCCAGGCGGTCCCGAACCGGACCGCCGCCCTGCTCGCCAAGACCACCGTCGTGGCGCTGTTCGCCGGCCTGGTCGGCGAGGTCGTGGCGTTCGGCTCGGTCGCGATCTCGAAGCTGATCGAGCCCGGTGCCAACCTCGGCATCAACACCGCCTTCGAGTGGCGTGCCACGGCCGGCGTGGGTCTGGTCTACGCCGCGGCCGCGGTGATCGCGGTGGCGGTCGGCGTCCTGATCCGCCACTCCGCCGGCGCGGTGTCGCTGCTGCTGGTCTACTCGCAGCTCGTCGAGAGCCTGGTCGCGCTGATCCCGAAGGTCGGCGACGACATCCAGCAGTGGATGCCGTTCTACGTGGCCAACCGGTTCCTGACCGGTGACCCGGACCCGACGAGCCGGCTCGTCAGCGAGGGCCCGCCACCGTCGAACGCGACGCTGAGCCCGTGGTGGGCGGCCGCCTACTTCGTCGGCTTCGCGCTGGTGCTGCTGACCATCTCGATCTACACGGCCAACAAGCGGGACGCGTGACCGCGTCATGACCATGCCGCGGACCGCCGGGAGGGGAGGCGGATCGGGGCCGCGAACCGGCGGTCCGCGGTAGGCAGGGGGAGAGCCCGGGTCACCTTCGGGGGGTGGCCCGGGCTCCGTGCTGTTCGGATCCGCTCCGCTGTTCGGGTCCGCCGCCATTCGGATGAAGAACGCCGTTCAAGCGTGTGGAAAGTCGCGAGGCGGTAACGGGAGGACGGCCAGGTCCGATGAGTGAGATGGACGGGGCCACGTGCTTTACATCAAACGGTTGGGTTAAGACCACGTTAAGTGATTGTGACCTCGGCCATATGGGGCGGACAACGAGCTGCTCGTCGGGTCATATCGTGGTGAGCAGTCCCGACCGCGCCTCACTCCATAACGTGGGCGTCCTTGGAGGTTGACTTGTGACGGTGGTTGACACCGGCCCGTTTTTCGAAGCCGTCTCCGCGGCTGAGCAACGTCGCTCGTCCAACCCATCGTCGATGTCATCCTCGTCGGCCACCGGCGCCCTGCGCGTGGAGCCGCTGATCGGTCTCGAATGGTCGCAGGCGATCGAGCAGTGGGGCGACGAGGACGCGACGGCGCCCGCCCAGGCCCGGCGATCGTGGTTGCACCGCGCGCCGGAGCAGCAGGTGGTGGCGCTGTACCAGACGATCCGCAAGGCCGACCCGACCGCGCCGGCGCCGTGGTGGCTGCGCGCGATCGCGGCCGGCAACCTGCAGACCCGAGCCGAGGGCTTCGCCGTCGAGGACCGCGTGGCCAAGCTGCTGTCCAGCCGCACGGGTTGGGTCTACGTCCCGTGGAACACCGACGGCGACTCGGGCTACTGGGAGTACGTCCCCTCGGAGCGCACGCTGACCGAGCCGGGCGTGCCCACCACGCTGATGCTCACCGACCGCCACCCCGGCTGGATCGACGTGTACCGGGTGCACGCGGGCCCGGCGCCGGACCCGGTTGCCGTGCGCGGGCTCGCCGACCTGCGCGCGAACCTCGCGTACCTGGAGTCGCTGCCGCCCGCCTAGTGTCGTGCGGGTGGACACGCCCTCCGACATCGCCGGCACGCCGCGGCACCGCACGGTGGTCAGCTTCGTCAACCGCGGTGGGCGGGTGACGGTCGGCCAGGCCCGCGCGTGGGACCGGTTGTGGCCGACGCTGGGCCGCGACGTCACCTCGCTGCCGCCTGGCGCGCTCGACGTCGACGGCTGGTTCGGCCGGCCGGCACCGGTGATCCTGGAGATCGGGCCCGGGATGGGGGAGACGACGGCGGCCCTGGCGCAGGCGGACCCGTCGGTGAACCACCTGGCGGTCGACGTGTACCAGGCCGGCCTCGCGCAGCTGATGATGCGGGCCGAGGCGATGGGCATCGACAACCTCCGGCTCCTGCGCGGCGACGCGGTGGTGTTGCTGGAGCGGAACGTCCCGCCCGGCTCGCTCGCCGGCGTGCGGATCTTCTACCCGGACCCGTGGCCGAAGAAGAAGCACCACAAGCGCCGGCTGGTGCGGCCCGGGTTCATGGCGCTGGTGGCGTCCCGCCTCGAGCCCGGGGCGCGAGTGCATCTCGCGACCGACTGGGCCGACTACGCCGAGCAGATGCTCGCGGTCTGCGAGGCGGAGCCGCTGCTGCGCAACGTCCACGCGTCGTGGGCCCCACGACCGCGGTGGCGGCCGCGGACGAAGTTCGAGAGCCGGGCCGAGGAGGAGGGACGCGTCAGCCGCGATCTGATCTTCGAACGGGTATGAACCGTTCGTCGACCATCCACGGTGCGTAGTGGCCCCTTGGCAGACAACACACGACCAGGTAATCGAGCCTGTCCCCAGTTGGGCCGATATCCACGAACGTGACCGCACTGCGCGACGAGGCCCTCCCGCCCCCACGACCCCTCGCCGCCGCCGGACGACAGTCGCAGCGTGCCGGCGATCCCGCGGCGGCCGGCCGCCGGTCCATGTCCACATATCTCGCCGCCGAGGAGTTCCTGCGCGCGTTCCACCGCGCGCGCCCGAAGGCCGGCCAGGTGGAGGCGCGACTCGCGAAGGTGCGCGCGGAGATCGCCGCGACCGGCACCTACCGGCACAAGCCGGCCGAGCTGGCGTTCGGGGCCCGGCTCGCGCTGCGCGACAGCGGCTGGTGCCCGGCCGACGTGCCGTGGCGCGGCCTGCTCGTGCGGGACCTGCGGGAGATCCGCGACAGCGCGGAGGTGGCCGCACAGTGCGTGCAACACCTGCGCGCGGCGACCAACGGCGGCCGGGTTCGCCCGATGGTCAGCGTGTTCGCGCCGGACACCCCGTGGCGGCCGGGCCCGCGGATCCGCAACGATCAGCTGGTGCGCTACGCGGGCTACGCCGAGCCCGGCCGCGTGGTCGGCGACCGGCGTTATGTCGAGTTCACGAACGCCGTGTGCCGGCTCGGCTGGCGGCCACCGACCGGGCGCGGCGCGTTCGACAAGCTCCCGCTGGTGGTGCAGACCGCGCACGAGGGCGTCTCGCTGCACCCGCTGCCGCGCGACGTCGTGCGTGAGGTGGCGCTAGAGCACCCGGAGCTGCCGTGGTTCGCCGGCCTGGGGCTGCGCTGGCACGCGGTGCCGGTGATCAGCAACATGCGGCTGGTGATCGGCGGCATCACGTACCCGGCCGCGCCGTTCAACGGCGTGTACATCTGCCAGGCGATCGGCGAGGACGTGTTCGCGGATGACGGCGCGTACGGCCTGGTCCGGCACATCGCCGAGCGGCTGGGCCTGGACGTGTCCTCGGAGCGCACGCTGTGGCGGGACCGGGCGACCGTGGAGCTCAACCGCGCGGTGGTGCACTCCTTCGACGCGGCCGGCGTGACCATCCAGCACACCGTGGCCGGCTTCCTGCCCGCGACCGTCGCGCCGAACCGCCCGGCGTTCGTGGCATGGGACGACGAATCGGTGCGGTGAGCCGCCTGGCAGGATCGCGCGCATGCGTCTCCGTGCCCCGATCGTCCTGCCCTGTGACCAGGCCTGCTCGGTACTGCGCGACGCGGTCGTCGACGTCACCCCCGACGGCCGCCTGGGCTACGTCGGCCCGCTCGCCGGCGCGCCGGCATCCGACGCTCCGGTCCGCTCGCTGCCCGGCATCCTGCTCCCGGGCCTGATCAACGCGCACGCACACAGCCCGATGACCGTGCTGCGCGGGATGGGCGGCGACCTGCCGCTGATGCGCTGGCTGACCGAGGTCGTCTGGCCGGCCGAGGCGAAGCTGACACCGGCGGACATCGAGGCGGGCATGCTGCTGGGTTCGGTGGAGATGCTCCGCGGCGGCATCACCACGAGCGTGGAGCAGTACTTCCAGACCGACCACCTGGTGCGCGCGCTCTCCGCGACGGGCCAGCGGGCCGTGGTAGGCGCGGCGGTCGTGGACACACCGGGCCACAACTGGCGAGCGCAGCTGGACGAGATCAGTGCCAGGATCGACGTCGACGGCCGGTTCTGCGACCGGGCCGGCCGAGTCGAGCTGGCCTACGGCCCGCACGCGGCGTACACGCTGTCGCCGGAGGCGCTGACACTGGTCGGCGAGGCGGCACGGGCGCGGGACGCGCTCGTGCTGATCCACGTGGCGGAGTCGGCGGAGGAGGATGCCGCGCAGCGGGCGAAGTACGGTTCGGTGCCCCGCATGCTGCGGGAGGTCGGGCTGTTCGGCGGCCGGGTGCTGGCCGCGCACTCGATCCATCTGTCCGATGAGGACATAGCCGAGCTCGCCGCCGCCGGAGTCGGGGCGGCGCACTGCCCCGGCTCGAACGCGAAGCTGGCCTCGGGCATCGCGCGGGTGACGGCCATGCGGGCGGCGGGCGTGGCGGTGGGCCTGGGCACTGACGGCCCCGCGAGCAACGACGACCTGGACCTCTGGGAGGAGATGCGCCTGGCCGCCATGTTCGCCCGCTTGTCCACAATGGACTCATCCGCGCTGGTGGCGGCGGACGTGCTGCTGATGGCCACGAGGGACGGCGCCGAGGCGATCGGCCGCGACGACGTCGGCGTGCTGGAGACGGGCCGCTGGGCGGACCTGGTGCACGTCGGCGTGGACGACCCGGCGTTCGCCGCGGGCCTGGACGTCCCCGACGAGCACCTACTGGCGAACCTGGTGTGGGCCGCGGGTGCCCGCCTGGTGCGGGATGTCTGGGTCGGCGGCGAGAAGGTGGTCGCCGACCACGAACCGACCACAGTGGACAGAGCAAAGGTCCAGGCTACGGCCGGAGAGGTGACCAGCCGCCTCCGCTGACACCGGCACTCGCGCGCGGCCGCGGGGTGGCCTCCGGCCCCCGAAATCCAGCGTACCGACCCCGACCGACGATTCCGGGGCGCGGACGCGGAACTGTGGACACCGGCCCGCATTGTGGACAACCTCGCGGGGGTCCCCCTGATTCCAGTCTACTTGCGACCACCGACACGAAGGGCCGGTGACGCCGAGACCTGTGGACAACTCGGGACTCGCGGGGGCCCCCCGCTTTCCAGTCTATTCGTGACCACCGACGGAAAGTGGGCGTCGGCGACGGCCTGTGGACAACCTCGCGGGAGTCAGCGCGGGAGTCAGGGGCGCTGGCGGATGATCAGTTCGTGGACGTGGGCGTCCGGCGGGGTCGCGATCGCTGCCTTGATCATGCCCGCCACCGAGGCCGGATCCATGTACTTCGCCGGCTCGAAGTCGCCGCCCTCGAAGGATCGGACCACGCGCTGCATGTCCGTCGCGGTGCGGCCCGGGTGGACCGACGTGACGCGCAGCGTCGGCTCCTCGGCGCGGAGGACGTCGGCATACGCACGAAGGGCGAACTTGCTCGCCGCGTACGGGCCCCAGCGGGGGTTCGCCTTCAGCCCGGAGCCGGAGTTGATCAGCACCACGTGGCCGGCGGCCGCGCGCAGGGCCGGCAGCAGCAGCCTGGTCAGCTCGGCCACCGCCACCACGTTGACCTCGTACGAGTCGCGCCAGTCGGCGGCCGACACGTCCGTCAGCGCGCCCAGGCGGGACACGCCCGCCGAGTGCACGAGAACCTCCAGACGACCAACCCCGGTGACCGCCTCGCGGACGGCGGCGAAGTCGGTCAGCTCGACCGGCCACGGGCGGGCACTCGGCAGGTCCGCCGCGACCGCGGCCAGCGCGGCCTCGTCTCGACCACCCAGCAGCAGGTCGTGCGTGTCCGCCAGGGCGGCGGCCACCGCCGCGCCGATGCCCCGGGACGCGCCGGTGATCAGGGCCAGTGGCCGGTCGGTCATGGCCCAACAGTACGAAAGGGCCGCGCTCCGCCGGAGCGCGGCCCGTTCCGCTACCGCTTCTCGTACACCGCCACGACCGACGGGCGTGGTTGGCTGTCGCCGCCCTCCGGCCAGTGGGACGCCGGATTGTCGGCACTCGCGTCGTCGACCTCGCCCGGGTGCTGCACCGACACCAGCACGAAGTCGTCCTCCACCACCGGACCGCAGGTCTCCGCGCCGATCGGCACCGTGAGGAACTGCTTGACGTACCCGCGCTCGCGCCCCTCCACCGGCACCGCGAACAACCCGTCGTTGGTCTCCAGCGCGTTGCCATCCGTGGAGATCCACAGGTTGCCCTTGCGGTCGAACGCCACGTTGTCCGGGCACGAGATCGGGCTGACCTGCGACTTGTCGTAGCCGGCGAAGTACGTGTCCGGCGAGTTCGGGTCGCCGCACACCAGCATCAGCTGCCAGGCGAACCGCGTGCCCGTGTTGTCCCGGCCGGACTCCGCCAGCTCCAGCACGTGCCCGTGCTTGTTCGCCACCCGCGGGTTGACCTCGGTCGCACCCTCCTTGTCCGGTGCGCCGCGGTCGGTGTTGTTCGTCAGCGCCGCGTACATCCGGCCGGTCTTCAGGCTGGGCTCGACGTCCTCCGGGCGGTCCATCTTCGTCGCGCCGACCGCATCCGCCGCCGTCCGGGTGAAGACGTAGACCTCCTCCGCGGTGAATTCGTCCACAAAGGACCTGTCGTTGTGGGCGAGCGGGATCCACTCGCCCACGCCGTCGAACTCGCCGTCGGACGGGAGGGTGCCGGAGCCGTCGATCTCCTCGGGCGGGCTGTCGCCGGTGAACTTCGCGACGTACAGCGTGCCCGTGTCGAGCAGGCGCTTGTTGTGCTCGCGCACGTGGCGGCCGCCGCCGCGCTTGAGCCGGCCGTCCGAGACGAACTTGTACAGGTACTCGAACCGCTCGTCGTCACCCATGTACGCGACGACCCGGCCGTCCTTCGCCACGATGACGTTCGCGCCCTCGTGCTTGAACCGGCCGAGCGCGGTGCGCTTGAGCGGGTTGCCGGTCGGATCCTGCGGGTCGATCTCCACGATCCAGCCGAACCGGTTGGCCTCGTTCGGGTCCTGCGCGAGGTCGAAGCGACGCTCGAAGCGCTCCCACTTGCGGTCCGACGCCTCTGCCGGGAATCCGTAGCGGGCCAGGCGTGCGCGCGCCTGCGGGTCGGTGACCGCGTCGGCGTTGCCGAAGTACTGGTGGATGTTCTCCTCGCCGGACAGGATCGTGCCCCACGGCGTGAGCCCGCCCGAGCAGTTGTTCATCGTGCCCAGCACGACGGTGCCGGTCGGGTCGGCTGAGGTCTTGAGCAGGTCGGACCCGGCGGCCGGGCCGCGCACGGTGAACGGGGTGTTGAGCGTGATCCGGCGGTTGTACCGCGGGTCCATCACCACCTCGAGGCGGCCGCGGCGGTTCTTCTCGACCACCACGACCGACAGCCCGTGCGCGGCGAGGCCGATCTCGAACTGCTCGCGGGTCGGGTTGTCGGCGTCGTAGCCGTGGAACATGAAGAGCTCGCTGGAGTACTCGTGGTTGTTGACCATGAACCAGCGGTTCCGGCGGCCGGGCACCTCGACGAGGCCGCAGTAGTCGTTGTTGAAGCCGAACTGCATGGCCTGGGCGGCCGCGGTCTGGTTCGCGAAGTCGAACTCCGGCGCGCCGGGCATCACCGGGTCACCCCACTTGATCAGCACCTCGTGCTCGTAGCCGCGAGCCACGACGACCGCGTCCTCGGTGTTGGGCGCGACCGGCTCGAAGTCGAGCCCGGTGCCGCCGTGGCCCTGGCCGGTGGCCTGGCCGTTCGGCCGGGGTGCGGCGGCGGCGCTGGAGCCGAGCGCGGCCACGCCGGCACCCGCGACGGCCAGCACGGCGCCGGCCTTGAGCAGCTTGCGCCGGGCGACGATCTCGCCGACGACGTCTCCGAAGTAGGTGTTGCCGGACGTGTTGGGCGCCTCGTGGGCACAGGCGTTCCCACACCGGTATCGGCAGGTCACCGCCGCCCGGCCCAGCGGATGGTTGGGCAGGAGCGGAAGGAGCCGGGACTTTTCGGGGGATGACACGCGAAGCCTCCTGGTCAGTCGGAACGGGGTGACCGTAGGAGAGCGGAACCAGTGGGACAAGGGCATCGCGTGAACGACGTGCGACCGAGGGGTCAGCCGATCGCTTCCGCCAGGACCCGGCCGCGGCCGTCCCGCGCCGTGTAGCCGAAGCCGACGACCGGGCCGGCGAAGTCGGCGAGGAACGCGGCCGCGTGCTCGTTGCGGTCGAACTCGGTCACCGTCACCGGTGACCCGTCGCCGCGCCTCGCGGTCAGCGTGACCACCCGCGGGTCGGTGAGGAAGACCAGCCGCTTCGCGAGCATCCCGGTGTCGTCGGCCGGGTCGCCGTTGAGCAGTTCGCGGCTGTGCACCAGCGAGTCGCCGGGCCAGGTCGGCACCGGCTCGCACGTCGGCCGGACGGTCGGCTCGCCGGGCGGCACGATCATCGTGCAGTACCGGTCGCCGCGCAGGTACCCGAACGCGCGTAGCGACTCGCCGTCCCGCACGACCTTGCCGAGCTCGGGGAGGTCCGGCTTGGCCTCGGCGGGCGCCGAGCCGGCTCCGGTCGGCCTGCGGGCCGGCCCGTCGCCCTGACTCACGAAGATCGGCGCGAACACCGCGGCCACGGCGACCACGGCGGCGGCCGCGGTGAGTGCCGGTGCGCGGCGGCGTGCCCGGCGC